>JAEOUI010000313.1 GCA_016839425.1 Promethearchaeota archaeon | reverse complement strand
CAGAAAATTGGGTTTAGCATGTTATCGTCAATGCAAGGGTCGAGAGCGTCAACGGCAAGAAAAACTATTGCTCCCGTTAGAGAAACAACGCATATTTTTACGAGCGTTAAATTCTCTCCGAAGATCCAAAACGACAAGAAACAAACACCAAAAGACGCCAAGAATCCTGAAAGGCATCCAATTAGCGTTTTTTTTGACAATTTCGAGACTTTTTTTTTCCCAAACTTCTTACCTACGATCGACGCTGCCGCATCCCCTAATGTAGCAATTAGCGATGCTGCACAAAACACGGGAAATGGAAAAATAAACAGCACGGCGAGTGTTAAAATCATCGCAGTTGGCTTTGTGAACTCGTATACTTCTTGACGCTTGATGGTTTTTCCTAATAAGGAAATAACTCTATCTGGAAGAAGGTGATAAATTCCTTTTTTAAAGACATGGATCGAGAGCCTTACATAATCGAGAACGGCAAACGCTAATATACCAGAATAACCAATAGAGAATATGAGTAATCTTCCATAATATTCCCCGCTTATATCCCATACGAGGTCTTGTCTCCATATATTTCCCCATATATAGACCGAATAAACCCATAGAAAGATGATCATTCCTGCAGGAAAGAGATGTAAGGCTTTTCGAGTTATATCAGTTTTATAAGAATGGTGATCATTGTTATTTTCTTCGTCGTAGGTTGCTAAAAAGTCGTTAAGATTTCTTCTTTGTTTTATCGTGCTATCGTGTTTTATCTTCCTTTTTTGGTAATATAAAATCAAATACAAAACAAACGGCGTGATAATACATATAGAAATACTACTTAAAAATAGATACGCTTCTAATACGGGAATGCTTGCCGTAAAATAGATAGGATACATAATGCCTGCGGCAATCCATAAAAAGAATAAGACGATCGTGTCGTAAAAGTTATGTTCCCTTGGATACTTAATATTTAACTTGACGCCGTAGAAAAGGTGAATAACGGCGTTTACAATGAATAAAACGCTTACAGGGAGCGTAATCCAATAATACACGAGAGATCAAGAGAAAATAATTTAATTTTAAGCTATAGATAGTGCGACTTGAGCATCAAAAATTAAAGCTTGGATTAATATCTTTTGATTTAGCTCGTGTGGATTTCAAATCCATTAAAATAAAAAGATGAAGAAATTAAGATTGACTTCGAATTATTTTTTATATCTACAATTTCCACAAAACTGATTTTCAGGAGTTAATGGGTTCTGGCAATTAGGACAGACAATTTGTGGGTTAAGGTCAATTAATGCTTGATAAGGAGCGAACCGTGGAGTAACTTGAAAAGGAGGCATATAGACGGATCCATCAGATATGGAACATTTTTGTATTTAATATTTTTTAATTTTATTCCAACGACATATAAGATTGCAATCAATGCTATTGCGGTCGCTATTACTGAGAGAAACAAGACCACTATTACAGACTGATCAATATAGCCAGCAGCAATTAAAATTCTGAATTATCCCGCTGTCATTGCTCTGATAATTATTAGCGATAAATAGAATAAACAACTCCTTGTATGACTACCATATCGATCCATATTTTGTCTTTAAATTAAGGTTAATATTTAATTATCATTTATTGAAATTAATAAAGATTTCAATTGAGAATTAACTAGACCTAAAATCTAATTTTGAAGCAATAATAAATAATAGTAAAAATAGTAAAATAATAATAAATTTAGTTTTAGAATGTCAAGAGTAGGTTTTCAAATGCTTTATGTATTTTATCCTTGTTATCACCAAGCATATCGTCGAGCTTGATCTTGAAGTCAAGTAAACCTGACAATGTTTTTACGATCATATTTTCAGCATTACTTTTGACAGGATCACCTTTCTTGCCAAGTTGTTCGACTCGTTTCATCATTGCATCTTGATATTGTTGAGCTGTCGTATTTCTCAGTTCGGTTGCTTTTCTAATTTTTAATCCAGTTTCAGGATCGATTGTTTCCATTTTCATTCACCTTAATTGTAATTATTGTTCTTCTTCTTTCTTTTTGATTCCACCATTCTGAGCGATTCCGGTCTGCATTGGAATGTCGTCGTATCTCATGCCAGTAGTAGTATCAAATTCGTTTTCAACTTTTTCGGTGATTTTCTTGGCAATTTGCTTTTCAATTCCTTCTCGATGGAATGTGTTCATCGTACAGAAAGAACATTCTTTAACGCTACCATCGGGCATCGCTACGCCAAAGTGGACTATGCACCTTTTTGCTCGTTCTGCATTAAAGTTGTAAGCGTCCTGGAAATGCATACTTGCAATTAAAAGCGATCCGTGCGTAAAAGCACTTACAGATTCCCAATCACCATTAATCAGCAATCTGCTGAACATTTCCATTAACTTTCCAGGTTTCTTGGTATATTGAAGTACTCCTAAGAGGAATCGAGCTCTTAATTGAGCTTTATCAAGCGAGTTTAAACCCTTATCGAGCATTTCGCCAATACCCTTACCAACTCCACCAATACTATCGAATAATGGAGTAAAAACGCTAATTGGTTTTTTCTCCTTGTGCTTAATTTTTTCCCAGAATTTATTAGCAAAATCGATTATTTTTAACGGATCAAAATAATCCATAATAGGAATCATTTCACTCGTGGTAGGATCCAATGCCATATAGGTAGCAAATCCACAATCAGGATGGCACGTAAACTCTACGGGTTCTACATCAGCAAGATACGCAATAATTCTTCCTAATTCCGTGATTGTAGAGAGTGGATACCATGCATTTTCAATACCAATTTTACCTCTTGTCTGCTTGTCAACTTCCTTAATAACATCGGCATTCGTAATTCGAAGATTAGTCATTTCCTCGTGCGTGATACGACCGCACAACGACACGGGTTGGAACGTGATACCTCTCACGACATCTATATTATCTATAGCGTATTGAATAATATTTCCGACTTCTAAGTCAGTTATTCCTTTAGCGATGGTGGCAACTAAAACTACGGATGAAAGTCCCGCTTTTCTGCAATTATCAATAACTCTTTGCTTGTATGCCATTAAATTTTTAATGCCACGAGTTTTTTCATAGGTTGCATTGTTTATACCATCAAATTGAAAATAAAGCGTGTCTAAACCCATTTCGTAAACATGCTTGGTCCATTCCAAGCCGCCGTTCTTTTTTTGAAAGCCATAACCGTTGGTTGCAACAATCACTTCCTTAAAACCGTGATCTTTGGCCATTTTACAAATTTCAGGAAAATCTTTTCTTACCGTTGGTTCACCGCCCGTAAACATTATCGCAACGGGAGGTAAGGGCTTACTCCTAAAATGTGTCATGATCCTGTCGATTTCTTCAAGCGAGGGTTCGATCCAGTATCCTGCTTTTTTCACATTTGCATAGCAGAAGTTGCAGGCAAAATTGCAGCGGTTAGTCAAGTCTATGAGTGCCAGTTGACAGGTAGATAAGTGTTCTGTGCACAAGCCACAATTATACGGACATCCCCTCATATCAGTAACTTCGCAATCAGGAGGGTTAGCCTCGCCATTTTTGAGAAACTCCCATTCTACTTCGCCCTTCTCGTTTCTTTGGGCGTAATGAGTCCACTTGTAATACTTAGCGCTGGAAGAAATCTTGTCAGTAAAATCGCCGTGTTCAGGGCATGTCTTTTTCATAAAAATTTCGTCGTTCTCTTCGACAATCTCCGCGTTAATCGGTTGCAAGCATTCAGGGCAAACCGAACGAGTCTTGGCGTAGTATGGTGTTTTTAAATAGTCGCTTCCGTCAATATGATACATGTTGAATTATCACATTTAATTTTGTTTTATTTTTTTTTAATAAAAAATCGTTTTTTGTAAAAAAATTACTTAATCGATTAATTATTTATTTATACAAATAAATAATTTGTACTTTTTAAATAAGTAGTCTTTTATACTTTTTAAGCCTTTCTTTATTTACCACCTTTCACACTCGGAAGCGTATGCTCCTTAAATCCACGCCTGTTAAGAGAAGAAAGGATTTTGTTTTTTCCATAAAATGGCATTTTAAAATGCTTGACCTTCCTTATCTTTTTTTTTTCTTTCCATTGATTTGTTTTGATGTAGTAAAGAAGACTAGAGGATTGCCTCGTTTCCGTTGCATATTGTTTTTCGCCTTTAAAACTCCTTGCGATGGATACTGCTTCGATACTGCTTTTTCTTTATCATTGATCTTGCTTAGTTCATTATAGAAGGCTTCAAAACGAGAATCGTGAGGTTTTAAGAGAAGCTTCTTCTCATTGGCTGGAAAAAAAGAATTATATCTAACCATTTTCCCAAAAATAGGAAAGTATAAGGTGATTAATGAAACATACTTTTTGAGATCACAAGCGTTTTACAAAATATTTATTTATTTAGAATATTCCTCTATTAAATCCGTTCTTAGATCATGTAAGGACTTGCTTATACTTACTTTATAAGCTTTTGGAGAAAGAAGTCGTTTTGAGTCCTCCGAAAGGTGTTTCACGTCTTCTTCCATAGCTCTTCTCGCCTCAGGCCATTCACCTAGAGGTTTAGTTAGTTTTCCATTCTTCATTTTCAGTGTCAATAACGATTCGATTCGTGAAGGGTTTGAAATTTTATAATTTCTCATGGGATTGAGCGGATCGTACACGACATCGTTTTTAATAGTATTTTTTTCGATAAGCTCCATAATGTCTCCCGTCATTACATCGTTTTCGTCGTAAATACGGAATAGATTTTTTTTAGAGGGAATTGTCATTTTTTCAACTTCGCTTGCGATTTTTATTTTCGGGTTTCCATCCAACGAGACGAGCTTGTACACGCCCCCTAAGGCAGGGTCGTCGAAGCAGGTTACTAACTTAGTACCAATACCCCATACATCCACTTTTCCCCCGTTATTCCTAATCTCGGTAATTAAATGTTCATCAATGTCGTTGGACGCAACGATCTTTGCGTCTTTAAAGCCAGAATCATCTAGTAATTTTCGAACTTCCTTGCTGAAATAGGTTAAATCGCCAGAGTCGATTCGTACACCTAATAATTTTTTTCCCTTTTTTTTTAGCTCCTTGCCTATTATGATTGCGTTCTTGCACCCTTCTATTATATCGTAGGTGTCAATTAACAACAGGCAGGAATCGGGATACACATCGGCATAAGCGCGAAACGCGTCTAATTCTGATTCAAACGCCATTACCCAAGAGTGAGCCTGGGTTCCCGAGATATCTATATCGAAACATTTTCCAGCAAGAACATTGGATGTGCCCGCAAAGCCTCCCACCATCGCAGCTTCGCTTGCTTTCAGCCCTCCATTAGGACCTTGAGCCCTTCGCAAGCCAAACTCCAATATAGGTTGCTTTCCCGACGCTAACCACATCCGATTAGCTTTCGTGGCACATAAGGTAGAAAAATTAATGGTATTGAGAAGATAAGTTTCCACAAGCTGACATTGAATGAGGGGCCCCTCTATTTCGAGTAATGGCTCGTAGGGAAAGACAATACGACCGTCATCGATCGAACGAATGGTCAATTGACAATCCCAATGCGCTAAATAATCCAAAAAATCGTCCGAAAACATATTCTTTTCTTGTAGAAAGAGGATCGATTCTTCAGAATATTTCATTGAACACAAATCCTTGATGGCGTTATTTATTCCATAACACACTGCGTATACGCCTTTAAATGGAGCTTTGCGAAAAAACATGTCAAAAACTGCCCTTTTGCTTGCCAATCCTTTTTCGAGGTAGGCATTAGCCATAGTCAATTGATAAAAATCCGTTAGCAAAGAGTAGTCGTAATTCATTATATACACAAGAGTATTTTCAAATATAAAAAAATGCGTGTTTAAATGAAGAATTTCAATCTTCTTGAAAGAAGATCCAAAATCTTAATGGTCTTATTTAGTCATAGTTTCACGAGCTTTCTAATGTTCTTTACAACATTCATTTTAAGAAAATTATCCTTTGTGAGCTTTCCATTTCCACTTACACGATTGTTTTTTTTCAAATCAATATCGTCGTGAAGCTTATCACTTATTCTAAGATTTAAAGCATCTAAGGTAACGATGGCCTCTTCTTTAAAATCGCTTTTTTTTTGAACTCTTGGGCCAATCCGTGCTCCCGTTAGTTTTACTAGATAATAGACAGAGATATTTCCTTGGAAATCCTGCTCTTTCCTTTCCAATTCTTCTACTGTCCCATCGTAAATCGTAATGCTCTTATCAATGAAATTACCAAGAATGGAATCTTCTGAACTTTCATCAATGAGTCTAAATTCTTTTCCACCCTGAGCCTCTTCATTTTCAAGTATTTTAATTGCGTCAATCTTTTTCTGAAAATCTTTAGGCAGTTTTGTCAAGTTCCAATTTTTAAGATCGAACCAACCCCGTTTTAGAGAAAATATGAATCCAACCCAAAAATGACTGCATAATCCCAATGCCGAACCAATCCTGCAATCGCAATCTCGTTCTGGATCGTCGATGTTTTCTTCCGTGATTGATAAGTATGAGATAACATCCCAGTTCATACCCTTGAAGTTTATCTCTACTTCGTGCTCTTTATCGTTTACAATTTTCAGGTTTGAAATCAATTCTTGATCGTTGCCGCTAATTTTATTGAGTGCTAACTCGATACCTTCAGTAATGATTTCGAGTTCTTTTTGTTCGATAAGATCGTTCAGTTCCTCTTCAGCTAAGGAATCTAAAACGAATTCTATCAAGTCTGATTTTTTTAACTTTGAGAATCCCTTGATGTTAAAATCCCTGCAAATTTGCTTCAAGTCGTTGACATTTGGATATTGTAGAAGATAAGATAAATATTTTCTATTGTCAATTTTTCTACTCATACCTTTTCACCATTCGCGAATATTAATAAAGCTTATCGTGCTCATAGTATCCGTTTTAAAATAAGTAAATGCAATGCCTCAATTGAAATCGATAAAGTGATGATCGATCTCGACTAAGTTTTTCAAATAATTTGTTCTATTACGGGAGTAATGATTGTTTTAGGTGAGGAAAAAACTTATATATGCGGTTTTTCATGTATATATTCGACTGTTGATTTTTAATTACAACTTCTCTTTAGTAGTTACTATCATTTAGGTGAGTTTAAAAAATGTCAAATCAAAATGAAAATCTATTGGATAAGTTTGGGGATGAAAAATTCGCCGAAGAAAAGAGCAAGAGTTATAAGGATTACGAAAAATCTTACAACGCATACTTCAAGGAAGAGAGCATCCTTGACGATTACCCCTACCCAACTGAAAAAAGTGGTAAAAATAAGTTGGAAGACGACTTTGAAAAGTCGTTCGAAAGTCATTTTTATTAAATTCCTTTTTTCCTTTTTTAATATTAATTTTTAAGAGTGCAATTTAATTTACAGATTTTTTACCTGTCATGCTTTTTATATCAATTTTCATAATAGTCATCTTTTGAACCAAATCTTCTTGGAACTCAAAACTATTATTCTTGATATATTGGTTTGTAATGATCTTTAACGCATATTTTTTAAGTTCCAAATTTTCAATAAACATTGCTTTTCCATTTCCAACCACGCTCTTAAATTTCATCGTACTTTTGCAAGGTGGAGCACCCATGACGAATTCGTGATCAATGTCAAATTCAAAACAGACATTATTGTTCTTCTTTAAAATTTCCAATTTTTTTCCTGTTTGAGCGGAATGAATATATAAACTACCATTTTCATATCCAAAATTAACGGGAATGATGTAAGGGTTATTATCGTCAGATAAGCCAAGCCTGCATACTAATGCTTTTCTTATAATGGATTCAATTTCTTCAATATCTCGAATTTCCTTGTCTCTTCTTCTCATCATTTGTCTCAATATAAATAAATGATAACATCAAAGAAATGCGATTCTTAACAAATGTTTTGATTGTATTTAATCGGGATTTAAAAATAAAAGTTGAGAATTTGGCATTTCAAATTATTATTAAAATGCCTTAAATTCTATTTAAACCTAATCTTAAATTTGAGAAAAGTGAATAAAAAATAATTGATAATTATAAATTGACGAAATATATATTGTAACTTAGAGAAATTCGAAAAAATAAATTTTAACAGCAATCCAAAATTAAAATAATTGAATAAAATCGAATCAAATAACATGTCAGAAAAAGATATTTGGACCATTAAACTCGATTGGCTCAACATAATACATTACTTGGGATTAGATACAATAGACGAGATACCAGAGTTAAAAAGGGAAAAGGCCATTAAAAAGATCACGAAACTTCACGGATCCGAGGCACTCATGGAACTTGAGTCGAGAGAGTTAGAAGAACTCGTTGCAAACGAGCTTTTAGAATCCATGAAAAAGGAGCTATCCACAAAAGCTAAAAAACAGGAACAAATAGAGAGAGACATTCAAAATAAATTCATTCCATTCAAAAATGGTGGCATAATCAACATAAATCAGAAAGATCTAAAAGATCTTGACATAGACCTTAACGGAGATCCTACTGAAATCCTCAAGAAATTAGCAGAAAAATTCTTTCGACCAGGAAAAGACGACGACGACGATAACGATTATTACGACGAGGACCATACAGGTTATTACATTTAATTTTTTATAAATTGTTCATTATTTCGATTAAAAAAAGCTTTATTTATTTACATATTTATACGCTTAAAAACATCAAGTTGTCTTTAGATTCGACAAGCTTTAGATCTTTTAAGGATGATAAATTTTTCAAGCCATTTTCGTAGATTTCTATTAAATTCTCTTTTGATATATTTGAACAGTGCAATAAAACTTGTCTATTTTTTACCAAATTACCAAGAATTTTTTTAATATCTCTTGAGTTATTTTCATTTGCACTTGTCAAATAAGTAGATAAATAGGAACGAATAAACCTATTATCGAATTGCTTGTTTAATCTTCTCATTTTGTTTGTTTCCATGAATAAATAAAATAAATTAAAATTATTTTAAAAAAGATGTTATGCATGTAATACTAATTCTTAAGCAAGAAGTTAAGGAAAAAAAACTTTTTTAGACAACGAATAGTCTCCTTCTTTACTTATTTATTTATTAAAAGGATAGCTTTAAATACTACCAAAAACATATTCTCACTTGAGAATATATGATCTCATACGAGAATATTAAAAATATAAATATTTCACAATGAATCAATCGAAATCGTTTGAATTGGAACATAAAGGTTTTATTATATTAGGTTTGTTAGCCGAAGAACCAAGCGGAACTCACGCATACAGTATAAATAAAAAAATAGAAGAAAGAGGGATGCGAAATTGGACTGAAATCGGAAAGTCTTCTATTTATAGGATAGCAAGCGATTTGGAGGAGAACGGGCTCGTGGAATCATATGAAGAGGAATATGATAATAGAACCAGAAAAATGTATAAAATCACGGATTATGGTTACAATATTTTAAAGGATAAAGTATACGAAGTTTTAAAAAACTTCAACGGTAGGAACGACCCGGATTTTTATGTTGCCTTTTCAATGTTGCCGTTTCTGACTCTCGAAGAGATAGAAGAAGTAATCCAAAATTCCATGAGCTGCATTGAATTAAATTTGAAAGAACTAAGAGATGCGTTAGAACAAAATAATCATCTCGGACTGAATGTTCGAGGATTGTTCGTTCACCCCATCAAAATACTTGAAACAGACTTGTTATTTTTAGAAGAAGTGTTAAAAGAAGTAAAGGAAACAGGAGGATTTAAACTTGAATTATGAGCATTTTATTGAGGGATTTAAGCATAAAAACGGAAGCCACTGTGAATCGTCATCCATGCGAGATTTGTTCGAATATATTGGTTATCCAATGACAGAGGCCATGGCGTTCGGATTAGACGCATCGTTAGGCTTTGTTTATTTTAATCGAGCAAGTAATCCAGAAGACATGGAAGACATTCTAAACAATGCACCTTTTTTTTTTGGAGGAAAGCAAGGCACCATCGAAAGCACTTCCCTTGCGTGCCGCATTTTAGGCTTGTTGGTTAGAAAGCAATCTTTTTCCAGCCCCGATAAAGTATGGGCCGAAGCTAAAAAGATGATAGATCAAGACATTCCCTTGATTCTCAAGGTTGATATGGCATATTTGCCATATTTTCAATTAGAAGAGGGAGAGATTCATTTTGGAGGTCACGCAATTACTTTAGTGGGATATGACGAAAATAAAGGCATTGTTCTCGTCGGAGAATCCAATCTCGAGGGATTTCAGGAGGTTCCAATCGAGGATTTGAAGAAATGCAGGAGTTCAGATTTTGGTCCCAAGTTCATGAGACCAAACAATACACAATTTTCCATAAAACCCCGTCCGGATGGAAAAAGGCCACCTTTTGCCGCAGGAATAAAACTTGCGATCCAACAAGTCGTATCGAACATGCTCCGTCCTTCGATAAATAATTTTGGAGTTCAAGGATTAAAGTTATTCGCCAAGTCAATTCCTGAGTGGAAAAATTCACTCAAAGGGCAAGTTAAAGATACGAAGGGTAAAATGATTTCGATTGCTCCCCTGATGTTTGAATTCGCACATGGATATATAGAGACATGGGGAACTGGAGGGGCTGCGTTCCGAAACCTTTATAGAGACTTCCTAATGGAGCTGTTAAATTGCTCGGAGCTAAAAAAAGGCGAAAGAGCTTGGCAACAGAATGAATTCGAAATTCTTGAGGAATGCCTCTCATTAATATCCATCTCTGCTGAAAATTGGACAAAAATCGCTACACAAATGCTAGATGCTTCAAAGCACGAGGGTGAAGATTGTCTTAATCAAATAAACCTCAATGAATTACATGAACTCGTTGTTTCAATTGCCATGATTGAGGAAGAATTATTTCTTAAATTATCAAAAATTAAAATTTGAACTCAATGAGGGAAAGAAAAATGACTAGAATTGTTATAGAGGATTTTAAACACCTCACAGGTTCAAACTGTCAGTTATCAAGTTTAAGAAAGGTCTTAACATATAATGGAATCGAGATTTCAGAGCCAATGCTTTTAGGTTTATCTTCTGGCTTAGGTTTTTTTTATTATTACATAAAAAGAATGCCTTTTCCAATGGTCTTGGGATTATCAGTAAAAAATGTTGAAGTGTTCGAGCGGATTTTAAGTCGCTTGGGGGGGAGTGTTTGTATAACCGAGACTACTTCTTCAAAAATTGCTCGCGATAACTTAGTGCAGGTGCTTGAAAAAGGACAACCTGCAATTACTTTTGTTGATTTTGCGTACTTGCCTTTTTTCTTTGCAGAAGGCACGCCCATTCCTAACGAGGAGGCAGGTCATTTTGGTGCTCATACTATCGTTACATATGGTATTGATGAGAAAAAAAACATAGCATATGTTTCAGATAGGTACGCATATCCTCATATAATGAAATATACGGAACTTTCAGAGGCAAGGGGAAGCAAGTTCGCCCCATTCCCGTCTAAAAACAAGCTTATAGAATTAAAAATACCTAAAAAAATAAATGAATTAAAAATGGTCATTCCTAAAGCTATAAAAGAAAATATTAATTTCATGTACGCCCCACCCATTCGCAACATGGGACTTCCAGGATTTCAGAAATGGAGAAAAATGCTTCCAACATGGGCAACCGATTTCGACGACAATAGCTTGCTTTTTGGCCTGACGAGCGTGTTTATTTACATGGAAACTGGTGGGACAGGAGGGGCGATGTTCAGAGTATTATATCGAGATTTTTTAAAAGAAGCGGGAGAATTGCTGAATAATGATGGGTTAATAAGAGCATCAAAAATATTCAATGATATAACACAAAAGATAAGAGAACTGGAAAGCACGATATTACCCAACGATTTAAAGAATTTAGGAACATTGCGAAAGTTATTTCTAAAAAGCAATCAAATCACGGAAAAAGGAGAGAAAGATTATCAAATCCATTTAAAAAAATTAGATGAGAAAACGGAATCAATCATGGATGGTGCCTTAGCAGAAATTAAAGAATGGAAAGAAAGAATACCACAAATTGATAAACGCATCCAAGAATGGGCGGATCTAGAAACAAAAGCTTGGAGTATAATTAAGAAATCTATTTAAACGCAGATATAGGATGTGATGATAATAGATATTATAGAAGAACTAAATATAGACAAACTTCGAGAAGTTTTTTCAAAGTACATAAAGAGGGCTAGTGAATTACTACCTCATTTGAATTTTTCTCGGATTTTAGATGTGGGTTGTGGATCGGGAACTGTCTCGATCGAACTTGCTAAGTTAATGAATGGCGAAATAGCGAGTATTGACATTGATGAAGCTGCATTGGATAAATTTCGCTCAAAATTAACAAGATTAGAGCTTTCAAATCGCATTACTATTAGTAATCGATCGATTTACAACACTGAGTTCCAACCAGGAATTTTTGAAATTGTATGGGAAGAGGGAGTTATACATTTACTTAATATTAAGAACGCCCTCAAGGAAATTCAGAGAATATTAAGAATCAATGGATTTTTTGTGTCTCTAGAGACAAAAGAATGGTTTAAATCGAACTTGGAGCTATTTTTTAATCATGGTTTTGTTATTATTGAGAAAATGGAATTACCAGAACAATATTGGTTAAAAGAATATTACTTACCACTGGAAAGTAAGATCGAAGAGCTAAAATTAATTTATAAAAATTCAGAAGAGTTAAATAAATTGAAGCCATTCGAAGATGAGATAAAGATGGTTAAAAAAAATCCCAAAAAGTTTGATTGTGTGTATTATATATTTAAAAAAAAAGATATGAGAGCTTAATGAACGAGATTAGAGTAAATGGTGCGAGAATCCATAACTTGAAAAATATAAATGTAAATATTCCTAAAGGAAAAATGATCCTCATAACAGGAGTGTCAGGATCTGGCAAATCGAGTCTGGCTTTTGACATCATTTTTGATGAAGGAATGAATAGATACCTTCAATCCATTGGATTTCCCCCTAAATTCGACGACGAAAAGCCTTTTGATAGCATAGAAGGTTTGAGCCCTACAGTAGCCGTGGAGCAGCGGACAACAAGCGTATATAACCCTCGATCAACTGTTGGCACCAGATCGGGATTATATAGCTTGATTCGACTGTTATACGCTACAGAGGGTACGCTTATCTGTCCTATATGCAAAATTCCCGTGATTCAATCCACCTTAGAATGTGATTCGTGTGGAATGGTCGTTGAAAGGAAGCAAATTAAACACTTTTCTTTTAACGAACCTTCTGGAATGTGCCTTAACTGTAAGGGGAGGGGTTACGAGATGAATTTCACGGAAGAGGGAATCGTTAAGGACTACAATCGCAACTTAATCGAGATTACCAAGGCAGGTTCGGGTTGTTTTGCTGATATGATACGGTTTGTTGAACAACTTCCAAATCTTTTCGATTTCGATATTAACACGCCTTATAAAGACCTTCCTCAAGAAATTAAGGATTTATACTTATATGGAAGCAAGGGAAAAAAGTTCAAGTTTTATTGGGAGTCAAAAACATTTCAAGGAGAATTGGAGCGTGTTTTTGAGGGTGTTATTCCACACATGAACCGTGCAATGACGGAAGGTAAGAGCGATTATAGAAAGAACAAGATCACTAAGGAATTCATGTCAAAAAAGAAGTGCGAAGAGTGCAAGGGATTTCGTATTAACGAGGAAGCAAGAGAGATCAAGATTGCTAACAAGCACGTGGGAGAATTGGCGATGATGACAATAGAGGAGTTAAAGGGTCATCTCAAAGATATTATTACCAAGAATAAGATAAAGACAACTCAAGGTAAGGCAATTCTAAATAATATAAAACGCGGATTGGATCGCATGATTCAAGTCGGCTTGTCGTACTTGCATCTTAATCGATCGTTACCAACGCTTAGTGGAGGAGAACTTCAAAGACTTACCCTCATGACGCACTTGGATGGGGGTCTCGATTCTCTTATTTATGTTCTCGACGAACCGAGTATGAGCTTGCACGAAAAAGAAAAGGATTCTCTAATAGATATTCTTCAACAATTAAAAGATTTAGGCAACACGGTCATCATTGTTGAGCACGACAAGCGATTTATAACACTGGCAGACGAGATCATTGAAATCGGACCTGGAGCAGGCATAGATGGAGGAGAAATAGTATATCAGGGCAAATTAGAAGATATTAAAAATGTTAAAGGCTCTCATACGGGCGAGTACCTTTCTGAAAGCATTTCCCTACCAAAAAGAAGCAACGAAAGAAAAATAAATGATACAACAAGCTTTTTGATGTTGAGAAACGCAACAACTAACAATTTAAAAGATGTCAGCGTTAGCATTCCGATAGGATTCATGGTGGCAATTGCAGGTGTTTCAGGTTCGGGAAAAAGTTCATTAATTTTAGACACACTCATTCCATTATTAAAACCATTATACAAAAAAGGAGTAAAGAAAAAAAAATCGGAAGAAAATAACGAAGAAGAAGAAAATGGTGAAGAATTAATGGAATATTCAGGTCGGGTGGAAGGATGGGAAAAATTAGATGGTGTTGTCATAGTCAACCAAAAACCAATCTCTCGGGTACGAACTTCAACACCTTGTTCGTTCATTGGTATATGGGATAAGATAAGGAATCTATTTTCAAAAACTGTAGAAGCCAAAAAAAGAAAATTTACATCGGGACACTTTTCTTATAATTCAGAAAATGGTCGTTGCCCCGCCTGTAAAGGATTAGGATATCAAGATCTACAAGTATCGTTTCTCACGAGTTTCCAAATACCGTGTAAGGAATGCAAGGGAACAAAATACAGGCCAGAGATATTAGAAATCAAATATAAGGGGAATTCAATTGCCGATGTGTTGAACATGACTGTAAAAGAAGCGGCTGAATTGTTTAGCGACCAAGAAAGCATATCGAAAGTTCTCAAGGTGTTAGACGAAATTGGCATGGGATATATCGAGCTTGGACAACCAGCACCTAGTTTAAGTGGAGGTGAAGCGCAGAGAGTTAAATTAGCGAAAGAATTAGGAAAAATGAGAAAAGGTAAGTTCCTTTACGTGTTAGACGAGCCCACGGTAGGTTTATCCTTCTTTGATGCTATAAAATTAATGGATTTGCTAGAAAGACTCGTTCAAGAGGGAAACACCATTGTCATTATCGAGCACGACCCGGAAGTTCTTTCTTATTGTGATTATATCGTGGAATTAGGTCCAGAAGGGGGTCCTAAAGGAGGAAAAATCATAGCAGAAGGCACTCCACGAGAAATTAAATCTAATAAAAACTCAATAACAGGTGCTTATTTAAATTAACACTTTCTGATAAAGAAATGACAATAAAAATAAGAGGCGCTCGAGAGCATAACCTAAAAAATATCAATGTTGATATTAAAGACGGACTTACGGTAGTTACTGGTGTATCTGGATCTGGAAAAACTTCCTTGATATTCGACACACTTTATAAAGAAGCACATCGCAGGTTTTTAGAAGCATTTTCCGTCAATAAGGACGAGATGAAGCTCAATCCAGCAAAAGTTGATTCAATCTCGGGCTTGGGGCCCACGATTGCTCTTGGTCAGAATTTGTTAAATAGAAACCCCAATTCCACCTTGGCTTCTGCTACAGGCCTCATACCGCTTTTTAAAATCTTATTTTCAAGGTTTGGAACTAGGAAATGCCATAAATGTGGTTCGCCAATATCATATTTAAAAGAAGAAGAAATAATATCTCAAATTAATAATTTCAAGAGTGTTGAAGGACTCCGAATTTCTGCAATTCTTACAAAGAATGCTAAAGGAAGTCATTCTACATTAATTGGTTTCTTGCAAAAAGAATTTAAAACTGAATCGATAATTATAGATTCACGCCCATTCTCTAAAGCTTTAGATCCAAATGAACCACACGATATTCAAGTAGTTATCGGTAAAGTCACAGATAATTCAAAAATCGTGGAGATTAGAAAGCTTGTTAGAATGGCTTTTATGATGGGATCAAGGGCTTTAGAAATCAAGGGAAAGAAAATATTATTAATTTTTTCGCTTGTAAGCGCGTGTGTAGAATGTGGAACTTGGTTTGATAAGCTAGAACCGTATCATTTTAACAAAAATTGCCCAAATTGCAGGGGGAAGGGCTGTAAGCAATGTGAAAATTCAGGATTTCATCCTTTCACCCTTGGGACTACTTGGGAAGGTTTTATATTTCAAGATCTATTAAAAATATCCGTTGGAGAGTTAGAAAGCCTATATTCACAAAAAGATCCATTTAATTCAAGATTATTAGAAGAAATAAAAAATCGATTAACAACTCTAAAATCAGTTGGCTTGGATTATTTGACTCTAGACAGAATCACGCCAACTCTTTCGAGAGGAGAGTCTCAGAGAGTAAGATTAGCCATGGCATTATTAAGCAAATTAGAAGATGTTACACACATCCTTGACGAGCCTACCATCGGTCAACATCCCGCCGATATTTCTCGTTTAATGTCAATGATTTCTAGGATTCCAGGAAAGGTTATATTCATAGAACACGATCATCAAGCTGCTATTCATGCCAATAATGCAATTGATATTGGTCTAGGAGCGGGTAATAAAGGAGGAGAAGTCATCTTCACAGGAAAATTAGAGGAACTTTGGAAAGCAAATACCCCAACAGGAAAATATTTTAGTTCACGAGAACAAGTAAAAATTCCAAAAAAGCACGATCCCCCTAAAAAATTTATTACAATTAAATCCGCCTCAAAGTACAACCTTAAAAACATAGATGTAAGAATTCCGATTAACAAGCTCACTGTAATTACGGGAGTTTCGGGTTCAGGGAAAACTACTTTAATCAAACACGTGCTATATGATTCTCTTAAAAATAAAAAGACAAATGGCTGTAAAAGCATTGAAGGGTTTTCTTTAAAAGCCGTCTTGGTTGATCAAGGACCAATTGGAAAAAATCCACGATCAAATCCGGCTACATACACGAAACTGGCAGATATTATTCGTAAGTTTTATGCAAGGGAGACTGGTTTAAAATCGACTTATTTTTCGTTTAACACTCCTGAAGGGGCTTGTAAAACTTGTAATGGAATGGGCGCTCTTGAAATAAAAATGCGATATTTGCCTTCAGTGTGGATCACATGTTCTGACTGCGAAGGAAGGCGTTTTTCAGAAGAAGTACTATCAAAAAAATTGAAATTTGGAGAAGATAAATACGACATTTCAGAATTTTACGATTTACCTATTTCGATCGTTTCAAACTTGTTAAGTCGCGAAATTCGTTTAACTGAAAAAGAATTAGTTACCACAAGGCAAATGTTAAATGCAATGACAGAAATAGGTTTAGAATAATTATCATTAGGGCAACCTTCACCCACTCTTTCTGGAGGAGAAGCACAGAGAATAAAGTTATCAAAATATCTTGGAAAACATACTATAAAAAATCATTTGTTGGTTTTAGACGAGCCGTCCACTGGTTTACACCCTCAAGATCTCTCGGGCTTGTTATCAATCCTAGACAAATTGATTAAAGCAGGAGCGACTATAGTTGTTGTAGAACATAATACGGATTTTATTAGAGCGGCAGATTGGATTGTGGATCTAGGTCCTGGATCAGGGCCCCAAGGCGGAAATGTAATATATCAAGGTTTATATGATGGATTTATTAAAACGAAAGATTCTCTAACTGTTAAGGCTTTGTTGGAAGAATCATTGATAAAACCTCTTCCAAGCAGTAATGGCTTAATATCACCAAGGAACTCCGAAATCTCGATTCGAAAGGCTTCCATGCACAATCTTAAAAATGTTAGTGTGAAGATACCAAAAAATAAATTTACAGTCGTTACTGGAGTTTCTGGTTCGGGAAAGTCAAGCTTGATCATGGATACATTAGAAGCGGAGGCTAAGCGTAGATATTTAGAAACGCTTTCAATGTATGAAAGACAAGGTACCAAGGAAACTAAAGAATCGCAAGTTGAAGAAATTAAAGGTCTTGGTATTACTGCTTTAATCACTCCAGAAAAGCTTGCTCGAGGGTGGATCTACAACATTCGATACACGATTGGTCGGGTATCTGACATTGTGCTACATTTAGCAACAATTTTTTCATATGAAGGTAAACTCAAATGCCCACAATGTGGCGATTGGATGAATAAAAAAAGCAAATTTTCATGTAAAAAATGCAACTTTACTCGCTCAATTCCTAAGCCTCGTCATTTTATATCTTCTAATTATTCTGCAGCATGCTTGAAATGCCACGGAGTAGGGTCTAGTCAAGTGCCAAATCCCAATAAGCTCATTGTCCACCCCGAAAAACCGTTATGTGGTGGTGCCATGCATTCTCCTGGTTTTTTTCCCAAGGGATACCTTTGTAAACCATATAATGTGGGATATTATATCGTTCAATCCCTGGCAGATCGGTACGATTTTAATCAATTTAAAACACCTTGGAACGAAATGTCGGAACAAGCCAAGAACGCTTTCTTATATGGAGACCAGGAACCATTAACAATACATATTGAAAACAAGAAAGGACAAAAATCCAAAAAAACGATAAAATTTTTAGGATTTTACGAGCAATGGTTAAGAGATTGGGATGTGGGAGGCACATATACGGACACTATTTCGTGCGACACCTGTCTTGGAACTAAGCTCCGTCCAGAATACTTGGAAATTACATTTCTCGATCACAACATACATCAATTATCTGAACTTCCTTTAGGTGATTTATATGAACTCTTGAAAAATCACCCTATAAATGATTTTAAATACGATTTCGTAAAAAATAGTTATAAAATCATTCTAAGGAAATTAGAATTTTTAAACAACACGGGCCTTACCTATATCAACTTGAATCGAGTAGCAGAAAGCTTTTCTGCTGGCGAGGCGCAAAGAGTGAAGTTAGCGGGCCTTATAGGAAGCGAACTCACGGCACTTACTATAATTGTTGACGAACCATCGAGAGGATTGCATCCAACCGAGCTTCAAGCTTTAATTAAAACATTGTTAGACTTCCGCGATAAGGGTAATACGGTTATTGCAATCGAGCATGATTTATCATTCATAAAGTGTGCAGATCACATTATTGAAATGGGTCCAGCGGGCGGTACCAGGGGAGGAGAAGTAGTTGCTATTGGAACTCCCATAGAAATAGTAGAGAAAAAATCCATCACATCCGAGTGGTTGAGTGGTAAAAAAAAATTTAATATCAATAAAAAGCGTAGAAAATCAAAAAAATGGTTAAAAGTTTACGGAGCAACAGAGCATAATTTGAAAGGAGATCTCGTAGAAATACCAATTGGCTTGTTCACGGGAGTTTGTGGGGTGTCAGGATCAGGCAAGAGCACATTATTAATTGATACATTGGCAAGGGCATTAGTACCGATAGTACATACGACTTCCGTGGCTCGAGAACCTACAAAACCTGGGTTTCACGAAAAAATCGAGGGCGCATTGGTAAGAACTGTTATTGTCGATCAAAACAAGGCTAAATTGGGCAATCCACTTAAATTTTTAGATCTAGAACGTCAAATATTGAGCATCTTTGCTAATACAGAAGACGCAAGAGTATTAGGTTTGGGCGTAAAAGAAATCGGCCAAAAATGCACCTATTGTAGAGGAAAGGGGTATTTGAAATTAGATTTAAACTTTTTACCAGATATACTAGAAGAGTGCGAAACTTGCAAGGGATCAGGTTATTCTCTCGAAACTTGGCATATTCGATATCAAGGTCTGGCATTACCTGAAGTAAGCAATCTTACATTTGAAGAAGCTTTTATTCTGTTTGATGGCCACGAAAATATCGTTTCAAAATTACAGCTCGTTTTAGATGTTCAGTTGGGGTATTTACGATTGAATCAACCTGGCAAGACCCTTTCGGGAGGTGAAGCTCAACGACTCAAGATCGTAAAGGAACTAATTAAAAGTTCAAAGAAAAAGACATTATATATCCTTGACGAACCCACAATTGGTCAACATTTAGAGGAAGTATCTTCTTTAGTTAGGATACTTCAAAATCTGGTGGATAATGGAAACACAGTCGTTGTTATCGAGCATCATCCTCATCTTTTAGCTAGTTGCGATTGGTTAATTGAATTAGGTCCTGGTGCAGGTCCTAAAGGTGGGCACATCATTGCAAAGGGTACTCCCGAGTCAATTGCACGAGGGAATACACCAACAGCACGATTTATACAGGAGGTATTAGAAGATAAAACATGACATGGATTCCTTTACTGCTTTCAGATCCTTCACCATGCTTGAGGTTCTTGGTACTTAAAAATCTACTGGATCAAAACGAGAATGAGCCGGAAATAAAAGAATTACACTCTCTAAGAAACGAAGATCCTTTAGTAACCGCCTTACTCAAATTACAAAAACCCAATGGCGGATGGGATTCATTCAGCAAGATTTCAGTGCTTTCGGGAGATCCTATTTATACAACATCTCTTGCGCTTCAAAGGCTTGGGTATTTAGGTTTTGGTTCGGAATATCCTGCCGTGCAAAAAGCAATAGAATTTCTCCTTTCAAAACAACAAGATGACGGTTCATGGTCTCTAAATGGGAATAAACAAAAAGACGACGAAGAATTTGGATATCAATCAATGCCTGTTCAAACTGCCATCCCGTTATTAGGATTAATGATGTGTGGATGCGTAAAGAACAAGCAGATTGAAATGGCGTTTAATTGGTTAGACGAAATGCGCTTAGAAGACGGTGCTTGGCCTGTAGGCATCTCAGCAGGTAATTATGGCGGAATTGCGGGTTATAGACGCATTGCTCACTCGCGTTGGGGTTGCCGTTCAAATACGATGACGGCCCTTACATGTTTGGCATATCACCCACAAAAAAGAAAGAGTACAATAGCCAAACGGGCACTTGACCTGCTGCTAGGAACAGACATGAAGCAAAGATCAAGTCTTGGGTTTTTCGTAGCAAGATTAATTGGTCTTGAAAGGTCGATCGGGCGGATTACCTTCATGGCTCGATTTGACATTGCACATTTATTAAATCTATGTTGGAGGATTGGAGCAAGTTTAGACGACGATAGAGTAGCAATGTTTATTGATTTCGTGAAAAACGAACGAAACCTTTATGGATTATGGGAATATTCATCCCAACCACAAGCGACGCGTTGGATAACTTACGATTTGTTGAACTCGTTAAAAAAAATTGACATTAACGAGGAATGGTTTAGTCTCGAACCGAAAACGCCCTTTCAATCTTATAAGCAGAAAAAGAGGACTTATTAAGTAACATCCATTTATCAATGCTCTAAGTAAATAATAAGAATATCGAACTCGAACGACACACCATAAGAAATTAAAACAAAAGTCCGAAAATTCTATAAATTTAAATTACTCATTCCTGCATCTCAATGAACTTTCCAGAACTCATCAACCTACATGGTTTGAAGTAATCGATTTTGTTTTCAATGGCAAAATCACTTAATAATTCAGACCATTCTTTATATTTATGTTTTCCAGGAATAAATGGCCCCGATACACCCACGCCTATTTTCATTACATTTTCAATGATGGAATAATTAGTTACAATCTTTTCCTCTAATAATTTGCAACCCTCGTTCAATTGGATAGCTAATATCAATTCAGGATTTAATAATCCCGATTTTTTTGTTTTATCAATCAAGGGTTTTCCGTTTTTTAGATATTTATAAAATCCTCTACCCGTTTTTTTTCCATAATATCCTTTAGAGATTAATTCACTGAGTAATTTTCTTGGAGTAAAATCAACTGAGACTCGTTTTTCAAAACTTTTCAAGGCTTTATAAGAAGTGTCCAATCCTAAATAATCGGACAGTTCAAATGGTCCAGCATCTATCATATCTTTAGTATCAGCGTCTAATTGTTCGATCGGAATTCCCTTTTCTACCGCTTTATCTGCCATTAAAGTGAAATATAAGGTTCCTGGGATTAATAAACGGTTTGATATGAAACCTGGAGTGTCTTTATCAAGTGGAGCAACATACATCGTGCCTTTTTGGACAGGTATTGTCTTGCAAAAATCCATTACATCATGAAATGTTGCATCGCTTGTTCTTTTTCCTTTCATTATTTCTATACAACTTCGAGTGAAAGGAGGTACAAAATAATGAGTACCAATAGTCTTTTCAGGTTTTCCAGAGGCTTCTCCTAACTCAGTTATGGTAAATGTGGATGTGTTAGAAGCAATTATGGTCTCATCAGATATCTGCTCCCCAAGGTTTCTAAGAAGGTTTGATTTCAGCTCAATATCTTCGGGGATCGCCTCAGTTATTAAATCAGATTTGAAAACAGAATTGTTTAATTGATTAGACAAGATTAATTTACGGAAAGTTCGTTCAGCATCTCCCTTTTCACGAAAAAACTTATTCACTGCTAATTTATCAATGTAAGTTTTTAATCTTTCCTTAGCACTTAATAAGGCGCTTTTTGATATATCTATAAGATATACTTTCTCAACATCAGAAAGCATAAATACTTGAGCGATCCCAATTCCCATCGTTCCCGCACCAATAACAGAAATATTCTTGATGTTATTAGAAGTCATTATAGCATCCCTAAAAATTCTCTTCCATCAATATTAAAGTAAAATTAAGAGAGAAATAAAATTATTATCATTATAAAGAATTCCATTAATTAGAAGATAAAGAAATATGGTTTATTTCGAATTTTTGATTAAATCCTTAATCTTATCAATCGTTGTAGGATCTTCTATCGTGCTTAAATCTCCAGGATCTCTTCCTTCTGCCACGCTTTTAATGGCTCTTCTGATAATCTTTCCAGATCTAGTTTTTGGAAGTGCTTGCGCAAAATATATCTCTTTAGGTGAGGCAACGGGGCCTACTTTATCGCGAATGAGCTGTTTGATCTCGCTTTTCAACTCGTCTGTTCCTTCGAATCCTTCCTTTAAAACGATCATGACAACGGGTACTTCGCCTTTAATCTCGTCTTCGACACCAATGCAACTCACTTCGGCCACTTTTGGATGAGATGAAATCAACGCCTCCATCTCGCCCGTGCCTAATCTGTGCCCCGCAACTTTCATTACTTCGTCAGCTCGTCCTAATACGAAAAAATAGCCATCTTCGTCTTCAATGGCGTAATCACCCGTAGAAAAATAATTTTTGCCGGGAAATGTTTGATAATAGGATTCTATATAACGTTCATCGTCCTTATATATTGTGAGTAAAACTCCTGGTGGAGTGGGAGGAATTGCGACTAAATATCCCTTGGTTCCTTTTTGGACTTCAATCCCATTTGAATCCACAATTAGCAGGTTCCACCCCCAAGCGGGCTTGGTAGGACTTCCGGGTTTTATTTTTAAAGGAGCAATACCAAACGGATTTGCAATAATTGGCCATCCCGTTTCGGTTTGCCAATAATTATCTATTATAAAGATTCTCTGACCGAGAACACCTTGCATCCACTGATATGTGGGTTTATCTAGAGGCTCGCCTGCCAAGTATATGGTTCGAAGGGAACTCAAATCCGATTCTTTAATATATTTATCGTCGAATTTTCGTAATATCCTAAACGCAGTAGGAGCAGAAAAAACAGTGTTTACCTTATATTTTTCTATGATTTTAAACCAAGCACTTGGATCAGGATAAACGGGAGTACCCTCGTAAATAATAGACGTGCATCCTTTAAATAATGGTGCGTATATTATGTAGGAGTGTCCAACTACCCATCCAATATCAGAAGTAGCAAAATATACGTCCTCCGTGTCTGTATTGTATATCGATTTCATGGAATGATATAATGCAACCAAATGACCACCAGTATCTCTGACAACACCTTTAGGTTTCCCTGTCGTTCCACTTGTATATAAAATATACGACGGATCCGTGCTTTCCATTTTTTCTGGCTCGATTATTATATTATCGGACTTTTCGCTCATCAAAGCATCCCAGTAAAAGTCTCTTCCTTCCTCCATCGCATGAGGAATTAATCCACGATTTACAACAATAGTTTTAGGAACATTATAAATAGTAGTTTTAAGAGCCTCATCAACTATAATTTTCAAATCAACGCTTTTTCCACCTCTCAACCCACCATCCGCACATATTAAGACCTTCGGTTCAGAATCGTCGATCCTCACGGCTAACGAGTTGATTGAGAATCCTGCGAATACAACAGAATGGACGGCACCGATTCTCGCACAGGCCAGCATTGCTATTGCTGCTTCTGGTATCATAGGAAGGTAAATAACGATTCGATCTCCTTTCTTTACATTTAGGTCTTTTAATATAGAGGCGCATTTGTTTACCTCGACGAAAAGTTCCTCATAAGAAAGGACTTTCTCGTTACCCGATTCTGAATACCAAATATATGCAGGTTTTTTGGGAAATTTTTGAGCCCATCTATCAACTGCGTTGTAACAAGTATTTGTTACGCCTCCAACAAACCATTTATAAAAAGGAGCATTGGATTCGTCTAATATTTTATCCCATTTTTTATACCAATGGATATTATCAGCAATAACTTCCCAAAATCTTCCTGGATCGTCTAATGATAATTTGTATAACCTTTCATATTTCTTCAAATTCTCTTCTTGACTCATTTTAATCCCTAAAATTATAAAATAATTGATTGCAAAAACAATTGATCCTATTGATAATACAAATTCAAAATAAAAAGCATTACGATTTTAATTGTTAGATCTTTAATTAATTAAAGAAAATATACAAAAAACTCGTTATCGATCTAGGACATAAATCTTATCGTTTTTTTTCACGGGTTTATCAACCTTTATTCCAACCACGATATTTCTATCTTTAGACGCAATTGGCGTTTCGGTAAGGTTTTGTTTTTGCTTGATTTGTAGGGATGTGATTTTTTGTTGGACATATGTGTCAGTATGAGTGCCTACAATAAAGATAGAATCTTGCAAGCGTAATTTTCCCGATGTCAATAATATTTTTGCTACATTTTTTTCCCTAAAGTAAGATAAAACCCGCCCTATCTCCCTTTTCCTGTATTTAGAAACATTTCCCTCTTCCGTTAACGATATTTCGCTCCCTTTCGGAAGCCCGTAATAAAATCCAGTGGAAAAACCCCGATTATATACTTTCGATAAGCGATCCAACCATAATTTAATCTTTTCTTCTGTATATTCCCCATTATAAAATGCATCAATAGCCTCTCTATAACAAGCTGTTGTTTCTTCTATATATATCGAATCCCGCATGCGTCCCTCTATTTTAAAAGCGTCCACGCCAGCATCAATCAAGTCAGGAATGTGTTCTATCATGCAAAGATCTTTAGTGTTAATGAAAAAGAAGCCATCATATAATAATTCGTTACTTTGATCATCGTATACTCTCCAACGCCTCCTGCAAGGTTGCACGCACTTTCCTCTATTAGCGGAATATTCTTGAGATCCGCAAATCTCTGCTGAAAAGTAACACCTTCCAGAAATGGATGTACATTGTGCACCATGAACGAAAACTTCAATCTGAGCCCTTTTTAATTGTTTTTTTATGTCTTTTATTTGGTCAAGCGATAATTCTCTTGCTAAAATCAGCCTTTCTGCTCCTAGCGATTCGTAAAATAGAGCTGAACGAGTGTTCGATATGTTTGCTTGTGTTGAAATATGGAATTTAAGCCCCAAGTCCTTTGCAATTTG
>JAEOUI010000312.1 GCA_016839425.1 Promethearchaeota archaeon | reverse complement strand
GCAAAAGATTTTTTATTATTAATGCAATATTCAATAACTCTCTCGGCTAGGTGGCTATATCCTACGATTAGTGTGTGGTTTCGCTTGTGTTTTGCAATTATTTTAGATGTAATTACGGGATTATATTTTTCTAATAATTCCCCTGCAATAAATCCAAAAACAATAACTTCAAGGAAAATAGGCCACGCTAGGGTGTAAAAACCTGTAAAATCGCTTTGATATGGGGGACTTCGAACGGTAAAGGAATATAAGAAGATTGCCCAAAAACCATTAGTAGGAAAATGAAACGCGTAATATGTAAATCCACCAAGCCAAAATAAAAACAACAGTAAAAATAGTGCTTTATATTGTTTTAGTTTGAGTTCAATATCTATAAAGAAGCTTATGATGCTCATAATTCATAATATAGAGTGTTTGAGTATAAAAGATTTCGGTTCAGAAAGTAAGTTCATCGTTCTTAAAGATAATATAGTAATATCAGGTTAAGTTCAATTTGGATTAAAATTCTATAACAAAATTAAGTAATTATTTTTAATTGTTAAATTAATTTAAAATATAACCTAACGCGATATTTTTAGTAAAAAAGGTAATGAAAAAAATTAAGTTTCGTCTAATCCGGCGTTAACTCGTCTAGATCCGACAGATCTAGACCACTATCCAAGGTTTCTGGAACCTCGGACAAGAACTCATCGAGTATTTCTCTAAGTTCGTCTCCAGAGCGTTTTAGAATGAGCCTGATTAATCCAATATTTATATCTGGATCGGAAATCAAACATAGGACGCCTTTCGGACCACAACTTGCAGCAAAGATCTTTCCTCCTGAAAATTCGGATGTAACGATGTCGAGATCGCCTAATTCGAGATTCTTTCCTTGTTCCTCAGAGGCACAAAAAACGGCACTTGCTATTGCCCCAATCCCGTCTACATCTGCGGGAAAATACGAGAATTTGCTTACGCTTGCAATCGTTAAGCCCGTCCTGTCAACCAAGATGACCTTTTTAATTCCGCTCTCGCTCTTTATAATCTTGGAAAGGATATTATCGAAACTTTTAGTATCGATACTTATGTTAGACACCTATTTTATTTTTTGTTAAAGAAAATTTTTGAAGTAATTATATTAATATAGATAGATAATGTATAAAAATCTATGTGAAAACATTTTGCGACAAGTGTTTTAGGAAAAGTCGTAAATATTTAGGGATATATTATATGTTAAGAGAAAAATAATAGACAAAAAGATAGAAATTACAATAAATTTTTCTCTTTAACGTTTTGCTTGTAATGATCTCGTTCGCGCCGTAGAACTTTAATCTCTTTTTTCAAATCGATAATTTCGTCATCAATTTTTTCTTTCGCTTGTGAATCAACAACATTTTTTTCTTTTATGTTTTTTAATTCTAGTTTGAGATCAGTAATAGTTGTCAAGAAATTATTATTTTCAGCTTTTAAGGATCCAACTTCTTCCTTTAGTTGGGCGTTATTAGATAGAAATTGCGCGTTTTGACTAGTAATATCTTTAATCTCTAACGATATTTCATCGAATTTCGATTGCAATTGGTTGTTTTGAACGCTAAGCATTTCATAATCTTTACTGCTTTTATTTAATTTTTCATTTTCATTTCGAAGGTTTTCAATTTGCGATTGTAATTCTTCGAGTTCTTTTGATTTGATATCAAGTTCTTCTTCTTGTTGCTTTGATTTTTCCACAATATCTTGTAATTTCATAAGCTCATTTACTTGAGCTTGAAATTCTTCTAGTTTTTTATTTAATTCTCGAATTTCTTGTTCTTGATTCTTTATAGTTACAACTTGACGCACGGAATTTTCAGAAGACTCCTTAAGAGAATTATTTTCGATTTCTAATTTTTCAATTACCCTATCTTTTTCTTCTAATTCTTCAATTTTTGTTTGAAGCTCATTATCAAGGTCTTCAAGCTGTTTTTTTAACTGATCTAAGTGAAGAGTCAGTTCAAAAACCTTCGATTTTTCCGCTTCTAGGATCTCCTTCAAATTTTGCTTGTCTTCAATATGCTTGAAGGAATTATCGTCCACTATTGTCGTATCGGGTGTTTCTGAAATCAGGTTTTCTTGAATAGGTTGTTTTTCGCCAATTTCATCCCAGAATTCCCCTAATTCTGACTTTTTAATCAAATCGTAATAATCGTGAAATAATGATGTAAATGTAGGTGTTTCTTTTTGTGGTAATAACTCGTGAGCTAGTCTTCTTATCATACCCTCGAGTTTTTCAGGGATATCTTTTTCTTCAGAAAAGAAAATAAAAATCCCATATCCAGGCCTCCCAACATAATGGAGAACAGAATATCCCGTATAAAAGAAGCTACCAATCAATTCGGGTTTGAATTCTTTAATGAGAAATATGGGACCTTCCATTCGATTTCTTTGCTCTTCGTAAAATTCTTTCAAGGATGAAATATCAATATCCTCAACCTCTAAAAGAAGACTTGGGAATTGAATGTCAACATATGGTCCAGTCTTCTCGTTAAATCCAATTAATAATATTCCAATCAATTGCAAACACGATTATTTTTTAATTCTTGGTTTAATATAGTTCAAAGTATCATGGAAAATAAATGATGATAATTTTGAAAGATAATATTAATTATGAGTCTAAAAATAATTTTTAAAATTTTCGAGTTCTTTCCATTGATATATAAAGTAAAACCTTGACTATATAAATTAAAATCTTATTTATAATAATTCTATATGAAGTATTAAAATCAATTATTTTAAAAGACAAGATTTTATTTTATCTTTTAATTTTTGTTAAAATATACTTAAATTCACAGAAATTCTATCGAATTACAATATTTTCATTAATTTCTGAAGTAATTATGAAAAGAATGATTGAAGATTTAAATACATAAAACAAAATTAAATTATTGGGATGTATCTTTTATATTTATACATATGCTTGGGGTAAAATTGTCTTGAAGGGAATAAAAAACGATAATAATTATTGGAATTCGTTTAAAAATTCTTCACTTGCAATTGCGCTGTTTGATTCAAAAAGAAATTTTATTAACTGCAACCCAAAATGTGAGAAATTATTATTTTTTAATGGTAATAAGAACCAATTCATCGGAAAATCTATAGAAGTTGTATTCAAACTAGGGGAAAATGAGGGTATAAAAAAGAAAATTAAGGAAACCTTTTTAAACATTAAAAAAGGACAAATAGCAGAACCAATTGAATTTCAGTGTTTTATAAATAAGGACAATATACTTTGGTTAAGATGGTGGGCTTCATTAGTCGTAATTGAAAATAAGACCATTGTTCAAGTTATATTAGACGATATTTCGGAACAAAAAACAAATTCCCGAGTAAAGCACGAATTTAATTTACTTGTTGAAACGATGAACGAGGGATTAGGTATGACCAATAAAGAAGGTTTAATGATTTACGCAAACCCTCAAATATGTAAGATTCTAGGATACGATAAAGAAGAGCTTCTTGGAAGACCAATATTTGATGTCGTATATAAAAACTCGAAATCAATAACAGAAAATCAGATTAAATATCGCAAGGAAGGAAGGAGTAATGTCTACGAAGTTATCCTCCAAAATAAAAATGGGACCCCAATTCCATTCTTAGTATCAGCATCACCCATAACTGATTTGGAAGGAAATTTTAACGGGAGCTTTGCCATTTTCAAGGACCTTACGGATATTAGAAATTCAATTAAAACTATTAAAGAATTAAAGGATCAACTTTATACTATAGTTGAAAAAGGATCTTTTGCTTTCATAACTCACGATCTAAATGGGAAAATTCTAAGCGTCAATGAATTAACAATGCAATTCACGGGATATTCAAAAAAGGAACTGCTCCAAATGAATGTTAACGATTTGGAAATTAGCGAAATTCCAGTTATCGATAAGAAAGAATATTGGAAGAGTTTACCCGTAGGCAATAGCGTCATAATTACAGGACACCATAGAAAAAAGAATGGTGCAATCTTTCCCGTAGAAATTAATCTCGTGAAATTCGTTTCAGAAGGTCAAGAAGTCATCGCAACCTTAATATATGATAAATCAGTCCAAGAAAAATTTGAAAATCAAATCAAAGAAGAATCAACAAAATTAACCATTTTAAATCAGATCATCATAGCAGGTAATAATGCTAAAACTCTCAAGATTTATTTAGAATTAGTACTTAACATTTGTTTAAAAACAATGAATTTCGATGGAGGGGGCATATACATTGTTGACGATGCTACAAAAACCGCAGAATTAATGTATCATAAAAATCTTCCTGTTGAGTTTATAAAATATGCAAAGAAAAGGAAATTTAACGAAGAACCTTACAATCATGTCTTTTTAAAAGCTAAGGCAGTATTTAGTGAAAATTATCATAGTATAAATCCTCAAGTTTACGAAAATTGGGGTTTTTTGTCCTTAGCAAGCATTCCTCTCACTTCAGGAAATAAGGTTTTGGGAGCGTTAAATATAGTTTCCAAAAATAAACATGTATTTTCCACCTTTGATAGGGACCTTTTTCTTTCTATTGGTCGCGAAATAGGAACAGCAATTGAAAGAATTATATCAGCTGAAAAACTCAAATTGTCCGAAGAAAGATATCGGAGTTTGTTCGAAACCTCCCCAAACTCATTACTTTTAATAAATATGAACGGAATAATTATTGATACTAATCCTGCAACAAAGCAAATATCGGGATTCTCAAAAGAGGACCTTATCGGGAAGCCATTTATTAGTTTTCCAGCGCTTCCGAAAGATTATCGAGAAATAGTCGCTAAGGATTTTAAACGAATCCTTAAAAAACAACCAATCGAACCAAAGGAAATTCAACTTTACACAATAGATGGTCAACTTAAATGGGTGCAATATCGAAGTAATATCGTTACGATAGGAGATGAAAGGATAATTCAAATACTCATAGAAAATATAACTGACAGGAAGGTCGCAGAAGTTAAACTAAAGGAATCAGAAGAACGATATAGAAATCTATTTGAATCGTCTCCAAACGCAATAATTTTAGTTGATATGGACGGTTCGATCGTTGATATTAATCCAGCCATGGAATATTTTAGCAATGAACCAAAAAATGAATTAATTGGCAATAGTCTTTTTGAATATACCTCCTTACCCGAAGAATTCCAAGAAGTCGTTCAAGAGGATTTTCAATCATTATTAGAAGGTAAACCCGTAGGCCCTCGAGAAATCCAATTCCATACAGGGATAAACAAGACCGATTGGGTGTTATATCAATGCAATATAGTTAAAATTGGAGACAAAAAAGTCATTCAAGCCATTATACAGTACATTACCGATAAAAAGCTGGCTGAACAGAAGTTAATAGAATCCGAAGAAAAGTTCCGAACAATTGCTGAAGAATCCATGACAGGGACTATTATAATTAAGAACGGTAAGTACGCTTATGTAAATCAAAGATTAGCAGACATAATGGGGTACGACATCGAAGTAATCAGGAACTGGAACCCAAGAATATTTACTGAAAGAACAGTACATCCAGACGATAAAGAATTTGTCTTACGCAAGTTGGAAGAAAGAATACAAAATCAAGATAATTATACTAATCATTATTTTTTCAGGAGTTTGAAAAAAAATGGAGATATTATCTATTGGGAACTCTTTTCAAAACCTCTTCAATTTGAGGGAGAAACGGGTTATTTTCTTTCTTTAATGGATGTTACTGAAGTTAAAAAATCAGAACTCTTAGTAAAAGAATCGGAAGAGAAATATAAACTCATTGCTGAAAACGCAAACGACCTCATTTTGATTGTCAACAAAGATTTTCAACTAGAATATCTTAATGAGCGCGCTCATCACAAGATTCTAGGATATTCTAAAGAAGAATTTCCAAAAAACTTGAACGACTCAAATTTAATTCACCCTGACGATAGAAAAAAAGGCAATAGGATCATAAAGATTCTAGAAAAAGACCAAGTTCTAACAATTGATTTAAGATTTAAGCACAAAAACGGTAACTTTGTATGGCTTGAAGTAAAAATCAATTCTTACATTGATAAGAACGGCGAAACAAAAATATTATTGCTTTCAAGAGACATTTCAGAACATAAAAAATTAGAAGAAAGTCTAAAAGATGTTAATAATTTAAAAACAGAATTAATAAGAAGAACATCACACGAATTAAAAACACCTCTCATCGCAATTAAGGGATTTACCGACCTCTTACTCACGCTTCACAAGGATAAATTAGTTCCACCGGTTTTATCAATAGTAAGTGAAATTAAAAAAGGATGCACACGCTTAGAAAACTTGGTATTTGACTTACTTGAAAGCTCCAAGCTCGAGTCTGGAAAGGTTCAACTTAAAAAATCACAAGAAGACATTTCATTTTTAATTAAATACACTATTGAAGAAATATATTATTTAGCCAGAAGTAGAAACCAGACCATTCAAATACATTTATCCCCTAAAACTATTTGCAACATTGAAAAAGAAAGGATTCACGATGTTATTTTAAATTTACTCACAAATGCCATTAAAAACACGCCTCCTCAGGGCTCCATTACGATATCCACTTATCAAAAAGATAGTGAGATATTGGTCTCTATAAAAGACGATGGAGTAGGCATCACGCAAGAAGAAATGCCAAGGTTATTTACTCAATTTGGTAAAATTGAGCGTTACGGTCAAGGGATGGACCTTGGAATAGAAGGAACGGGATTAGGATTATATCTTTCGAAAAAGATCATCGAATTACATGGTGGTAGGATTTGGGCGGAATCAGAAGGAAGAAACAAGGGAGCAACCTTCTTTTTTACGATTCCCTTAGAAAAATAAATTTAACTAAATATCGGGCTTAAGCATTCAATAATTTTTTCTTGAGTTAATGCTAAATAAGTATGTGTAAATAATGAATCCAAACAATTTCTATCTCCAGGATTGAAATATTTATATCCAAATTTGCTCCACGCAGAACTATTGCTTAATGGTGCAAGTAGAGAAACGCGATCTTTGATAAGGTCCATGAGCAATAACTTGACATTTTGATCTTTATATGTTGACGAAATCGTTAATAAAATGTCGGAACTGATTTGATCCCATGATTTATTGAATTGCAAGCATATGTTCTTTATTTCTATTTGATTATCAGCAATGAGTTTTGTTAATGCATTTATTGCCATATCTCGAGTAGAGGGTAAATTTCTTCCTTTTGAAGATAAGTTGGAAACTATCGTGCTTGGTAAATTTGAAGGATTCATTTGTGGTAAATTATATTCAGGTAAAAGTTTAAGTTGGTTGAGACCGAGTATATTCTTAACATCTTGGATATTTCCTCCTGAATCAAAGAATAACTTGTTGATGATATAGATGATCAATTTCGATGCGTGAACATCCCCAAAATATGGATAATCAGATCCAAATATCAAATATTCTGACCATTCTCGATTATCAACGCTTTTTTTACCGTTTGCGTTAAACCAGTGTCGAAAATCCTTGAAAAAGTTTCCAGCACCTTCCCCGTGAAGCATTGAAAGGTCTCCGTAAGTATTAGGTTGAACTATCGTATTATAGACATCATGATCACCAATATTTCCTTGAGCAAAATGAGCAATTATGACCTTAAAATGAGGTAATAGCTCGGGATATTTGTTCTGAAGGACATTTCTCGTAGATTTAATGAGTTCCCCTATTGCAATAATAGAGCCCTTTCCACGAGTGTCAAAAATAACAGGCATTGAATACTTTGCGGCCTCGATAAGCACATTAATAGCTTTATCTGATTTGATCTTGTCAATCCATCCTTCTGATCGAGGATGTAGTTTTAGACCTCGAAGACCAAGTACTTCTCTGGCATATTTTACCTCGTTTACGGCTTTTTGACCTTCCATTGGGTCGCAACGAGCGTAACCTATGAGTTTCATCGAAAAAGGGAACCTCGTAGTAAAGCGCGACACATTCAAATTACTTGCTCTATATAATGCTTCTGGATTATTACCACGGAATTCATCCTGAAAAGGAAAACACACTGCTTGATCCACGAAAGTATAAAATTTTGATTTAGCTTTAAGATCTGAAAATCTCCCTTTCATTGATTCTAGTATTGTATAAATCTTGTCAGTAAATGGGAATGGCTCAAAGGACCACGATATTCTTGCAGGTCTTCCGTCCAACCTCGTTGAAAAAGAATGCTCGTTTGTCTTGCTCAATTCCTGACTTAATTTTCCTTGTACATTCCCCCAAAAATCAAAAGTTCCAGAGGGTGCTAACGGATTCATCATCATGGCACCATCCACATCTTTACCGAGGTGGGAATGACAATCAATAACGAATATGTTTTCTTCCCTTATTTTCCCGTCCTGTTCAATTGTGGCTTTTAACATTTAATTCAATTGATTTTTATATTTATTATCGATTTTATTCAATCTCTCATTTCTTTTGGTAATGTCAAGTTTCCCGTAAGAGGATGACTTATTGGATCCTTACAATATTCGGTTGTAAAATAGATCAAATCGTTTAGAATATTTGGGTCTACACCTTGATTTACCTTATAATCGTATAAGGACAATTGATAATCAGCCTCGCTCATTGGAGCAGTTGCGTATGAAATTTGACCAAATACGCTCATTAAAAGGGGTTTTAAGAAAGGAGAATATAAGAATCCAAGTTCCACCAATTCTGGTTTAATATAGATAAACATTCTTTGCACGGCTTGCGTCATGTAGTTAATCGGGTCGTTTTTGGGACCGAGATATTGCTCGGCAAAATCAGGGTCATTTTTTGCAAGGAATTCGTGCGTAAGATTCTGTGGTTTGAAAAGTGAAATCAAGCCACGTTCGTACGCACCCTTCCTATTAAACGAAATGGTTGGGGCTCCTGCGTTAGGCACCCATTTTTTTTTCATGAGCAACTTTCTTGCCTTATAAGCGAGTGTTTGAATAAGCATTGCCATTCCAATTCTCCTGCAAATGGATATCTGAGCGTCGCAAACTCGAAGCTCAATCGTACCAAAATCAGTAAAAGGAAAACAATCTACCATTCGAGCGTCTTCCAAACCTGCTTTTTCAACGGCCTCTAAGAAAGTTTGAACGCCTCTCTGATCTGTCGATGTGAGATACGGAAGAAATCCTTTGGGCATGTTAGGAGACAACATGGTCTCGTTATATTTCAATCGAAGCGATCTTATGCAGTTTGGAGCCGTGATTCGTCCATTAATAATTTTAACGACATCAGTAGGACGATTGTTTATGATCGGTGAATTATTTGAAAGAGCTATAAGGTGTGGAATAAAATTTCTCAACATTGAATACACCATCGCTTTTTCAACATTACCACCTTTAAATGAACCAATGTGAAAATGATCGGCTTGTGTAAGACCTCGAGTATATTCTCGTGCAACGGGATTGATTCCCGAAGCAATGATGTTTAAATCTTTAGGGAGCGTTTTTTTAGCTAATAAAAACAAGGTTGAAGCCCAAAAAGCAAGTTCCTCAACATATTCACAAGGGGGAGTTACCAATTCTAATATATAAGTAATTGCAGTTACATTTCCATCCCTTCCGAAACAATCAATATCTACTTCGGAAACATTGTTTCCTTCTGGCAGGTAGTATTTAATGTCCAATACATATCCTTTTTCCAAATCTTCTCGTCCATAAGGAGGAATTAATATCTTGGATTTAATGTATTCGGGAATGGGTAGAAAATCCGTTCTTTGACCATTGATGAGTTGTTTGAGCATTTTTATGGCGTCCTTAACAATCTCTCTCATTCGAAATACCATTTCATCTCCAGGGAGGTAGTTTCCGTTGTTATCTGCCACGATTAATTCTTGTTCTATTCCAATGGTAAAGGGCATCAAGTGCCAGTGTTCGACATCCATTAAAATATCTGCCCAGGATCTTTCGTATTCCCAACTAAATACTTCACGATAATCGTGTCCGACAAAAAGCCTATCAGAAGAATGGTCTATCTTTTTACCTAGAGATACACTCCCTACAGGTGCTCTGTGTTCTTGATAAGGTTGAGAACTCGAAGGATGTGCGGAGCGCGATATTGACTGATTCCCTTTTTCTTTTTTCTTTTTTTTATCCTTTTTTTTCTTAGCTTTTTTATTCTCCTTTTCCTTCACGGCCTGGGCAAATTTTTCAGCAATAGTTGGACCTTTAGATTTTTCATCTCTATGTTCGAAAACCATCCTTTATCCCCTTTTTATTTTTATTCCGCTTATTACTTAAATTAATTTGTATTTTTATCTTGATATTATAATTTTATAACTGACATTTATATTAAAGCTTGCATTAAAGATTTGAGCATTTCAAAATCGTTCATTAATTCGTACGATAAAACAATATTGATAATTGGAGTTGAAATTCTCCCATATAATTGATGTAATAGCTCTGAAGACGCACCACCCTCAAAAACATTATTATCAATAATGACATTAATATTGTTTTTAACCTGTTTTTCTATCCTTGAACGAAGAGTTTCGTTTCCTGCGTTTAGTATTACTGTTGGTGATCCTAAATAGGGAATAAAATCCAAATTATAAATTCGAGTTTGAGGACTTAGCCTACTAGGATTTATAAATCGATTAATACCATAATTTAAAGCGCTTGTTTCCTCGTTGGATTTATTATTTGCTGATGGAAAAATATAAAATGCGACTTGATTATTTAATTCGAAAAATAATCTTTCCAAAAAGGGAAAAATGCTAAAAGACAGTTTCGATAAGGAAAAAAATGCTGCCTTGAAGGTATGATCTTGTGAAAGCAAGTTTAAACTGATGTTACCTCCAAGCGTGGAGAAATATTTTATATCTTCACTCACACTCGAAACTAAGATATTAAACAATAAATATTGCGAAAAAACTACAGTCCGTTCTTCAACTTTTCTTACTTCCTCTCTCGTTTCTATGAGAATAGGCCCTAAATTGTCAAGGAGTTGTTTTTTAAGGTTATCATTTTTAAAATTGTCAATTACGGAGTAGGCTGTATTAGGGTTGTCTATTTCTGCGATTAATTGAACAATATCTTTAACAAACTCATAAACTTGACCATGAGGATTGTCTTGATCCAAGTTGATTTTAGGTGAATTTTGAAATATCTTGAGAATTTGAGTAAGAGTTTTAACTGCTTCTGGTGCATTATTTAATTTTTTAAATCTCCAAGCTAAATTAATAAAGATTTTTGCTATTATTAATTCGTTCGGTATTAGGTGTGAGAGCTCGAAAGCCATTGGAGGATTAATCTTGATAAGACGACCAATAATTTTCACTAAAAGGTCTTGTTTTTTCACTGGATCTGTTATTAATGAAATAAATTCTTCTATTTTTTCTTGATCGTATTTACTTATTTGAGAAGCAATACCTTCGAGTATTACATTTCTTTTTTCTTCGTCTTGAAGACCATTAACAATATGTAAAGCAGTCTGCAAATCAATAGATGCATATGCTCGGATTAAATCGTAATAAAAATGATATTTTTCATCCTCGTTAGAAATTTGTAATGATAACTCGAGCGCTTTTTGGATGTTGTTCTTTGACATATAAGCTTTTGCTAAGAGCTTAAGGTTTTGATCTCGTTCTGGACCGAAATTGGTTGCTTGTAATTGTCCTTCTTTCATTGAAATGTCTTGATCGGGTAAATTTATTAAAAACTGATTAAGATCAAAACTGTCTAACTTATTGTTCAGAATTATTTTATATTTCTTAAAATGATCTTTTGCTTTGTTTTTGGGAACAGAATTCCTGATGGCTTGGACCGTAATTTTTTTTTTTACCATGCTCAATGAAAAAACATTAATTGTCAACTTTCCTTGACCATCAGCGTTAGGTACGATTTTAATGGTAAATTCTATTGTTTCCCCTGAGTTAAATTTAACTGCATTAGTCAGTTCTTCTTGAATTTCGATGTTAATGTTTTGACCTTGAAATTCGAAAAAATATTCCTTTTTTTCACTCAAATAATTGATTGCTTGAAAAACCAATAAATTATCTATAGAAGGAACCAATAAATGCGTTGGATAATTTTTAATGTTAAGAGATATGGATTGACTTGATTTTGAACCATTCATGATGTTCTTGGTGGGTAATATCGTTTTTGTAATATCTTTACATAAATATTATCAAGACATATTATATATATTTAGCAAAAAATGTAGTTTCTTTCCTTAAAAAACGAAAAAAACTTGACATTTTTGACGCTAAAATTATTATTTCCCTTTTCTTCTATGTCTTTGAATGTAATCTTTTAAATCTTCGACTAGCATTTCTTCGTTGTAATCCGGCCAAAAATCATTCCTAAATTTAAATTCAGCGTAAGAAGCGTCCCATAATAAAAAACCGGAGATTCTAGCACCATCATCCATTCCGGTCCTAATGATATAATCTAATTCGGGTAGATCGCAAGAATATAAGAATTGTTTAATTGTTTTAGGTGATATATCCTTAGGATCCATATTATTAGCTATCATCTGTTTCATACAATCTACTATTTCTTCTTGACCATCGTACATTATTAGAAGATTTAAATAGTTCTTGTTATAATTTTTTGTAAAATCTTTTAAGTCTTGAAGACTATCTTGAACGAATTGTGGTAACAAATGAGTCCTTCCAAAAACATTTACTTTTACTTCTTCTTTAACGACTAAAGGCTCGTTTTTAATCGTTTCACACGCTTTTTGAATGATTTTATAAAGATATTTCAGTTCTAATTTGCTTCTTTTTTTTACATTTTCGATAGAAAGGCAGTAAATTGAAAGATAACTAATTCCATAATCGAAAAAATTAAATATTATTTTTCTAAGAGCTTCATAACCAGAAAGGTGACCAATCTTAGTATCGACATGATTGGCCTTAGCCCATCGTCGATTTCCATCTGGAATGAGGCCTACATGAAGGGGTAATTTATCACCATCAAATTGAATTAGTTTTTCCAATTGAAGCTCACTCGTGAAACATTGGTTTTTGTTGGTTTAATAATAATATATTATATTTAACGAACTCCTTAATCAAATAAATATGCGTTTGAATAAAAACATTATTTATATTATAGCAATAAACAATATGTAGCAAGTGTAAAAAGTTTTTTGAAGGAATTATTTTAAAAAATTATTATTTTTCAACAAACTGGATTGAAGAATGTAATTTTTGTAAAAAAACTCTGTAAAAAAGTATAAAATAAAGATAATTAACCAATAAAAGAATTAATTTATTGAAAACGATTACATTTAAAAAAAAATAATTCAGGGAGAAGTATCTTAAATCTCATCTTCTTGTTTTTTTAGATAAATAATCTTTTAAGTAAAAGATCATTATAGGTTCTTATTAAAACGAAAAATTTAACTCTCATTTTATACCTAATATAATAGCACATCCCGGTGAATTTCATCATGATGGGAAACGAATATTTATTTACAAACATCGGAATCGATTCTATTGCGTTCTACGCGCCTCGACATTATATGGATATTGGCGATCTTGCTTAGAAGAGAAATGTCGATCCCGATAAATACAAGAAAGGCCTGCGTTTAAAAGAAATGCGACTTCCCGAAGTAGATGAGGATATCATT
>JAEOUI010000311.1 GCA_016839425.1 Promethearchaeota archaeon | reverse complement strand
ATATCTTTTTAGTTCCCTTATCAATTGTAAATGCCCAAATAAAATGATTTATATATAATTTCTTAATAATATTATTATCGGAAAGAATGTGTAAAAATTTTTCAATTGACCACTAAGGAAATCGAATTATTTAAGGAGATCTCAGAAGGAATTGAATTCTCATGCTTCATGTGTGGTGCTTGTTGTAGGGGGTTCGAGGAAGGTGAGGTATATTTATATCATGATGATATTCTTCGATTAACAAAACACTTAGGACTAAAAGGACAAGCAGGATTGAAAAAATTCGCAAAAAAATATATTAAAATCATACCGCAAAGTTTTTTTTGGAAGGAATCGAATAATAATAAGGGTAAAACTTATAAATTCAAGACTCTTGGCTTTAAATTCACAGGTAAGGACGAACATTGTCATTTTTTAAAAAATAATAAATGCACGGTTCATAAAGCACGCCCATTTCAATGTCAATGCTTTCCTTGGTGGGAAATGCTCATATCTAAGAAAAATAAATCTAATTTTGAGGATTATTCAAAAAAATGTATGGGATTAGAGCGTTTAAAAGGTAAATTTTATTCGGCGGAAACCATTTTAAAATGGGCCCATAAAGAGTATGAAATTGAAAAACAATATTTCTTGGAAATGAAAAAACACGAATTTGACATCTCAAAAGTTTATCCATTCCTTCCAAAAGAAATGGTTGATGCAAGTAATGAATAAATAAATTTACTGATTTTAGAAATAGTTATTAAAAAATTAAACTTATAAGAATTGTATTTAATCGTAATTAACGAGGAATTACAATTGAAGATTGGATTATTTATTTGTAACTGCGGAAAAAATATAAGTGGCGTTATTGATGTGCAACAAGTCGTCAATCATTTCAAAGTAATAGATGATATTTTTGTATTAGGAAACCAATATTTTTGCTCTGAATCGGGGCTTAAAGAATTAACTGAAGAAATTAAAAATAAGAATATTGAGAGAGTTGTTATCGCTGCGTGCTCTTTTAATCTTCACGGAGCATTATTTCGGAAAACAATCGAAAATGCAGGAATAAATAAATTTTTAATCAGTTTTGCTAATATTCGTGAACAAAACTCGTGGGTGCACGCAAAAGAACCACAAAAAGCTACTCGTAAAGCAATTCAACAAATTGAAATGGCAATTGAGAATGTCAAGTTATTAGAACCCCTTCAGATGGAAAGCACAACGATTGAGCCTGCTACATTAGTCATAGGGGGGGGCATAACTGGGATTAAAACTGCTTTAGTTATAGCTGAAGCGGGTTATAAAACCTACCTTTTAGAAAGAGATCTTACTATTGGTGGACATATGGCGCTTTTTGATAAAACATTTCCAACTTTAGACTGCAGTATCTGTATTTTAGGACCTTTAATGGTTGCGTGTAAGGATAATCCTAACATTGAACTTATTACATTTTCAGATATTGAAAAAGTAGAGGGCCATGTCGGAAATTTTCAAGTTTCAATTGTAAAAAAATCGCGATTTATAGACGAAGAAAAATGCGTGGGCTGTTTTGATATTTGCAGAGATGCATGTGATATTGAAGTAATTGATTCATTTTATCCACGAAAGGCAATTGATATACCTTATCCACAAGCAATTCCATTATATCCCAATATCTTAACAGATTATTGTATTGGATGTAAAGCGTGTGCTCAGGCATGTGATCGAGACGCAATTGTTTTTAACCAAGAAGAAAAACATTTTTCAATCAATGTAGGTGCAATTATCGTTGCCACAGGATATAAGACTTTTGATCCATCATTATTAGGAGAATTAAATTATAACAATTATTCTGATGTAATAACTACATTAGAAATGGAACGCATTCTGAATAACGATGGTCCGACTCAAGGAAGAATTGTAAGACCATCTAATGGCTTAGCCCCGAAAAAGATTTCTTTTGTACTTTGTGTTGGATCAAGAAATAAATCAATAGATAGGGAATATTGTAGTCAAGTATGTTGTAATACTGCTATAAAGCAGGCAATTCTTATCAAAAACGAACATCCCAAAGCTAAAATTAATATATATTACAATGATATACGAGCCAATGGAAAAAATTGCGAAGAATTTTATAATCGTGGTCGCGAGGAAGCAGGTATTCGTTTTATTAAAAGCAATATATCTTCAATTTTAAAGAGCGACACCAACGATAATCTCCTAATTCGAGGAGAAAATGTTATAGAAGGAAATCTTTTCGAAAATCAAACGGATCTTGTTATTCTAGCTGTTGGTATTGAACCACCAGATAAAACTGACGAGCTATGTCAAATGCTTAATATATCTCAAGATTCAAATGGATTTGTGTTAGAAAGGCATTTGAAAATCAAACCATCTGAAACAACGGTCAATGGCATATATCTTGCAGGTACCATACAAGGACCGAAGGATATCCCATCAAGCATTGCACAAGGAGAAAGTGCAGCCGCTAAAGCAATCGCTTTAATGTCAAAAAAATCTATAGAATTAGACCCACAAGTTGTCCATTATAATAAGGAAAAGTGCGATCTATGTAGATTGTGTGAAAATATTTGTGTTTTCAACGCAATTGAAATTGTTAATGGAGAATTAAATCTAACAAGTGCTAATTGCACGGGTTGTGGAGCTTGTGCCGCAATGTGTCATTCAGATGCTCTTCACATCCCAGGGTTTAAAAAAGAACAAATTTCAGCACAAATTAAAAATATATTAAGCAAAAAAGAGCAATTTCCAACTATTATCGGTTTTTTATGCAATTGGTGTGCGTATATGGGAGCAGATCTCGCAGGAACAAGTAAATTTCAATATCCATCAAATATAAGAACATTGAGGGTAATGTGCACGGCAATGCTTGATCCAGCTCTTGTGTTTGAAGCTTTTTTTAATGGTGCTGATGGTGTTTTAATCGCGGGTTGCCACGAACAAGATTGTCATTACGATACTGGCTTCTCGAAAGCTAAAGATAGATACGAAAGCATAAGAGAAATATTAAAGGAAGCGGGAATAAATCAACAACGAGTTAGAATTGAAAGCATTAGTGCCGGGGAAGGTAAAAAATTTGCGATTGTAATATCAGAATTTAAAGAATTTCTACAACAACTTGGTCCTATAAAGCCAGAAGAAATTAAACAAAGATAAAAGAAAGGTCTTTTCATTTGAGCGATTTTAAAAAATTTTGGAATGCCTTGACTTTCATGGCAACTTATCATGGTAACCAAAAAAGAAAATCAGGAAACATCCCCTATATTATCCATCCAATTAGGATTACCTATATTCTCCGAAATCAAGGATTTTCAGAAAAGGAACACGAAACTTTACTAATTGCAGCTTTATTTCACGATTTAATAGAAGATACTAAATTAAAAATTGACGATCTTGAAACACAATACGGTTCTCAAATCGCATCTATAGTACTTGAACTTACAAAACCTCTCGAAGACACCAAATTAAATTGGTTACGCACCTTTTCTCTTAAATCTTGGGAAGCAAGAGCAATTAAAATGGCTGATCGAATAGATAATTTATTAGACATTCCTTATTCAAAATGGACAAATGAAAAACGCAAGTCTTATGCAAAAGAAGCTAAATTGATATTAGAACAATGTGCGGGTACTCATTACGGTTTAGAAAAAAAACTAAAAGAAACTATTGAACAAGTTCTGAACGCATAAAAATAAAAACAAATTTTTCTTATTGTATTTAATACATTAAGAGAAATACTTCCAGAATTCTTTTGTTTAGAACAATGCAGAATACCTGTAAAAAAAAAAATAAGCAAATTAAAATTGATTTTTCAAAAGCTCTAGAATATATAGATGCACCTATTTCAAACTTTTTAGAAGAAAATACTAATCATCTTTCGAGAAACAATAATTTGTTAAAAGATTTAATGCTCCGAGAGCTTAATAATTTAAGTGATATCATTGTAAGACATCCGGACTTCAAAATAAACAAAATGAATTATCAAGACAAGCAAGCTTTAAAACAATTTTTAAATTATTTTTCCGAATGCCCAATATGTCACCAAAAGAATCATATTTACAATCTCAAGAAAGTTTTTATCGAAGAAGATAGGAATATCTTAAATGCTCTATCGAGATTAAAAGGTTTTAATGGAAAATTATTTAATAAAATAAAATTTAAATTTGGAATCCCTTGTTGCAATTGCTATAAACGCGTATTTGGAGAAGATTTGTAGCTTATAAAAATTCTACAATTTTTCCTCCTTGAGTAATCTCGTAAAAAATTTCATTTCCTTCGAGAACTTTTTTTATACAAAGAGATTTAATTAAAAAATCGATATT
>JAEOUI010000310.1 GCA_016839425.1 Promethearchaeota archaeon | reverse complement strand
CCGATTGGAGATTGGGACACATCGAGCGTCGTGGATATGAGCCACATGTTTGATCACGCTTATGATTTTAACCAACCGATTGGAGATTGGGACACATCGAGCGTCGTGGATATGAATCACATGTTTTATTTAGCCCGCGTTTTTAACCAGCCGATTGGCGATTGGGACACATCGAGTGTCGTGGATATGAGAGAAATGTTCAGTTATGCTGATAAATTTAACCAACCGATTGGCAATTGGAACACATCGAACGTCGTGGATATGAGCGAAATGTTCGAATGCGCACTTGAATTCAACCAACCGATTGGCAATTGGGATACTTCGAGCGTCGTGGACATGAATAAAATGTTTTTATTAGCTCTTGTTTTCAACCAACCTATAGGAGATTGGAATACATCGAGCGTCGTGGACATGAGCGAAATGTTCAGAAGTGCTTACATTTTTAACCAGCCGATTGGCAATTGGGATACCTCTAATGTCGTGGACATGAGCGAAATGTTCAAAAAAGCGGATGATTTTAACCAACCAATTGGCAATTGGGACATATCCAGTGTCGTAGACATGAGCGAAATGTTTTATTTAGCAAGATGGTTCAACCAACCTATAGGAGATTGGAATACATCGAGTGTCGTGGACATGTGCCAAATGTTCAGGGAAACCCTGATATTTAACCAGCCAATTGGCAATTGGGATACTTCGAACGTGTTAAACATGAGCCACATGTTTCATTTGGCTAATGCATTTAATCAACCTATTGGTGAATGGGACGTGTCAAGAGTAAGAAATATGGCGGCCATGTTCTACCACGATTATGAATTTGAGCAAGATATCACCGATTGGAACGTATCGAGCGTGAGGGATATGAGCCAAATGTTCAAAGAGGCATATTATTTCAACGAAGCGATTGGTATTTGGGACACTTCGAGCGTTATGAATATGAGTCAAATGTTTATGAATACTATTGCTTTTGATCAGGCGATTGGTGGTTGGGACACATCGAATGTCGTGGATATGAGCGAGATGTTTAGAAATGCGGATGCTTTTAATTGGTATATTGGTTCTTGGAATGTGTCGAATGTTGCGGAAATGAGTAACATGTTTCTGAGCTCCACATTATCAACAACAGTCTACGATGACTTGTTAATAGGTTGGGCAAGCCTTACTCCAAATTTAGTAAATTTCGTCAATTTCAACGCAGGAAATTCGGTTCATTCATCAAGCACGGCAGTCTTGAACGCATTAAACATCCTTCAAGGCACTCATGGGTGGATTATTAGCGACGGAACGCCATAATTCCTAAAAATAAAACTCAATAATTTCTTTTATTTTTCAATTTTCTAACAGAACATTATCACTTGGGTTCTTATGAAATTTTTTTTTTCTAATTTTTAAATTCAAGTATGGTGGAATTCTATGATTTCTTTTAGAGCTTAATTTTTATTTATTTAAAATCCATTCTCTACAAGATTATTTTAAAATAAAAAAAAAATAGAATTAAGTCATTAAAGAGTAGGTTCTTGATTTTTCTTTTTCTTGCTTTTCTTTTTCCAAATTACAACACCAATTACCGTGGCAACTGCTACGACTACAACGATAATAACTACGATGATCAATATAGTAAAGGGTTGGCTCCCTGTTACTTCTATCGTTGCCGTGACTGATTCGCTATCAACATTTTCGAAGTAAATATACCATGTTCCAGTGTTTGGTGGATACCAACTACCGTGATCCTTGTAGTAATCACCATTCGACAATTCTTCAACATAGGAGATCGAGCCTCCATCGAGATAGTTTTCATAAGCAAAAGGGCTGACCGCTAATACCCTTAGCCCAACATATTCATTATTCGTATTAAACGACCAATCCACCTGCTGGGCATCTGAGATCGATTTGACATATACCGCTCCAGGAGCTAATGTTATGCTTGCTGCTGTGTTTAATCGATGATCGTACTTGTCTGAAGGTTCAACAGAATTCCCTAAAGCAACTTGCCCTATTAAGCTTGTAATAACTAAAAAGCTTGCCACAATCAGAAAAAAATTTGAATTTTTTACTTTACTCATTTTAATTCTTTCACTTTTTATTAAAATTAAAGATCAATTAATAATAATTAATATACTATTCAAATGCATTAAATACCCGTCTTGTAACATGGATCAGTATCTGATTTTGCTGAAGCGAAGAACATCGTGTTGGGAAACCCTTTAATAAAAATATTACTCATTATAAAAGATTTTTATGATTATTGATAAAAAACACTATAGAAATTATTTAAATTGAGTTTTAATCGTTATAATATAATTTTATCTCTTCTAAGAGATTGAGTAATTTCAACTGGTTATTTCGAAATTTCAAAACTTAAATTATATAGAAAAAAGACAAAGAAAAATAAAAATAAGAAAAAGGTTTTTTACCAAATGAGGTTTGCGATGACTTCTTTCGCTGCCGCAGATTCCTTCTTGCCCAAGACTTTCCTTACCCTGAGGTCATTAATGGCGTCTTCCAATCGAGTGTCCAAGTTCTTCATTTCCATTAAATTGCATTTCTCAGCGTTTGATTCTACAAGATCGATCATTGAATTATCCTTGTTCATCATGTTCTCAATTTGTTTTCTGAAACCTTCCTTTACTTTCGTACTCACGGGCTTTCCTTTTTCGATCAGGATGGGAAGGACGGGGCATCGCATAGTTGTCCTGTTTGAATTTGGGTCAATGAAGTAAAAAATAAACATTGGAATCCCGACAATGACCTCCTTAGTCTTTACATCAATCGAATAGTTGTTAAAGAACGCTTGCACGTTCGTCATGTCAATATCTTTTACTCTCTCGATATTATCCAAGCAGGATTGTTTTTCTCTCTTTATAAGGGTGACAACGTCTTCTGCCGAAGATAAGTCTGATTGTTGAGATTTGTGCTTGTCGTCTATCTGTTTCTGAACTTCTCGAATTTTTCTTTCCAAATCTCTCATTCTAGCTTGGTGCGCCTTTTCAGTGTCACTAATCTCCTTGTTAATGCTTTTTTCCACATTGTTAATATCCATCTTGTATCTATTGATCGTATCTCCAAGGGTCTTGTAATTCAGATCTAAGTCTTTCAATCCTTCTTGGATGAGGAACCAATCTTTTTTATCAATAGCACCTTTAATTTTATCAACAGAACCCTTGACATTATTGATATCGTTAAGGCAATCTCCTGTTTTATCGCTAATCTTATACTTACCCGTTTTTACTAATTCGTCAGCTGTTTTTTCAAAGTGCCTGTTTTTTTCCGCTTCTAGTTCCTTGTTCAAGATTGCGAGTTGTTTTTCTTCTTCGCTAGTATCGACTCTCTTAACCCGAAGTTTATCAACTTCTTGAGCGCTTTTTTGAATCCACCTTTCGCATAATTTTGAGATAATATTACCGTAATCATCGAGCATTTGAGTGTCTTGTTGTGATACGAAATCGGTAATCTCAGGGGCGATTCTTGCTTGGTCCACGCTCTTAGAGATTGGGCCACCTTCTAAAATGAAATATGGCTCTCCAAATGAATTCAAGTTGTATTGGTTCACGAAAAAGTTCTTGAAAAAATCCATTTCGCTCGCGTTGAATAAAGCCTCTTGTATGACCGTGTTTCTCTTGAAATTTTTTGTTTTTTTCAAATAAGTTGTATTGTAGGAACTTAAAGCATCCAAGAAAGAGAAGGCATCTGCGCCCTTGATGACATTGTCAGGTTTTACGGGTATTTGTGTGAACTTTCCAACGCTTAATTTCTCAGATTTGTTTCCTAAATACGAAAAAACGCAAGCGCGCGTGTCGCTAATGGGAATTAATTTAACCGGCCAGAAGCAGGTTGATATCCTATTAATTTTACCAAGCTTCTTGACGGACTTTCCCAAGATATTTATGCATTCGATTAAAGCCATTGCCATCTCGTTTAATAGCGCTGCTTTCGAACGAGCAGGGATGACATCTCCGAGATTTATCAGATACGGTATGACTTTTTCCATTTTTTGCATCACTTTTTTTGTTATATTATGTTTTTAATCGAAATTTGCAATTAAACTTTATCTTTTACATTTTTAGTGGATGACCAACATTCGCAATTTAGCAAATTAAAAACTATTCTTTCACTGCGATTATATATCGCAATATGTGCATATGTTCTCCGACTTCTCCGTGATTTTCCTTGTCTTCGATAAGTTCAGTTTGAATCACGGAAAGATTAATGAAATGATCTAATAGATCTTGATTAGAAAAGTAATGAACGGGACGACCAGGTTTGCTTTCAAACGTGTGAGATTCTAATTCGGGCCCCTTGCCATAACTTTGTTCCTTTTCAGAAAAAACAACGAAAAATGCAATGCCTCCGAACTTGATCCGCTCAAAGCATTTATTTAAAAGGAGTTCTCTATCGGATTTTAAAAAGAGATGTAGGACATTATAACAGTAAATAGCGTCGTACTGCTTTTTGCCGTACGGCATTGTCAAGATATTCCCTCTCACGAATTTTGTATTAGGATCATATTTTTTCGCAATATCAATTGCATTTTTAGAAATTTCAAGACCAGTAACCTCTATATCGTGTTGGGAAAATAATTTCGTATTCCGACCATAACCAGCTCCCGGAACAAGTAATGTTTTAACATCGTAATCTTGAAAAAATTGCATGGCCAAAAAGGCTGACATACTTGGATTTTCGCTCCAAATTTTTCCTTCCTGCTTAAATCTATTATTCCAATATTTCTCCATTGTTTTTCATTTTAAATTATTATTAATCATCCAAAATGTAAATATTGAAAAAAGATTTTCTTATGAAAATTTTTTAAAATGAATAGAAACCTTTTTTTTTCTTTTTTAATTGATTTAATTAGGATTAAATTGTAATTAAGGGGAAAAAAATGACTGATAACGATCCCGATAACGAGGATGTAGAAAAGATATTAGAAAGTACCTGGCACAACTGGTCATCTCGGAGAAGATGTGAAAGTACTCACATTCCCGAGATATTTAAGAAAGATAAGAAAGACGATAACGAATAATTCCTCCAAATTGCAAATTCTAGTTTCTAATCTCTTAGTTTAAAAATAACTTTTACTATAAATTTATTTTAAGAAAATATTGGATTAGGCGTAAAAAATAAAAACTCGAAAATAATCATTATGATTGTAGATATTTTAACATAAAAAGTATCTGAAAGAGCGTACTATCTTGTCCAAATTATATTTTTTTAAAATATGTTTAATAATTTCCAATTTGCAATATTGATAATAGGTGAAATTAAGTTTGAATTCCTTTGATGAGAATTTGAAAAAATACGAAAAAAAGAATGTATCTCTTGATAACGCAATTAATAAATTTATAAAACCCGGAGATCGAATTTTTATTGATTCAGGGTGTGCTGAACCTACGGACCTCACGCAAAAATTGATTGAACTCGGACCAACTTTACCCGATGTGGAAATCTTGCATTTTTTAAGCGTGAGCGACCTCGATTACTACAAAACAGCTGGTGGGATTGAGGATTTATTTCGCCATAACGCTTTTTTTATTGGAAAAAGCTTGAGAAACGCAATTAAAGAAGGTTTAGCCGATTATACGCCAATGCTCCTTTCTGAAATCCCGCGTTTGTTCAAATCTGGACAAATGCACGTAGATACAGCTCTGATACAAGTTAGTCCCCCAGATAAGTATGGATTTTGCAGTTTTGGAATAAATGTAGACATAGTAAAACCAATAGCAGAAGCTGCTGAGCGCGTGATTGCAGAGATTAATCCAAGAATGCCGCGTACCCTAGGAGATTCGTTCATTCATATTGACGATATTGACGCATTTGTAATTTCAAAGCACGATATAATTGAGTTTAGTTATGAACCTCCAAATGAGGTAGCAGAACGAATTGGAAGTTTCGTGAGTAGCCTTATTGAAGACGAATCTACGATTCAAACAGGAATTGGGCAAATTCCAAATGCTTGTATTGAGAAATTGAGGAATAAAAGGGATTTAGGAGTTCACAGTGAGGTCTTTTCCGATGGTGTAATAGATCTTGTCGAAGATGGCGTAATAACTTGCAAGAAAAAAACATTACATAACGGAAAGATGATTTGTTCTTTTGTAATGGGTTCGCGCAAGCTTTATAATTTCGTTGACGACAATCCATTCGTTGAGTTCCATCCGTGCGATTATGTAAACGATCCAAATGTAATCAGTCAAAATAGAAAACAAGTTGCAATTAATGCAGCTCTTTCAGTTGATTTAACTGGTCAAATAAACGCAGACTCTATTGGACACGAATTTTACAGCGGAATTGGGGGTCAAGTAGATTTTGTAAGAGGTGCTGCGAGAGCCATTGATGGAAAACCGATCATGGTCTTGCCTTCGACAGTAAAGTTAGCAAACGGAGAAATTGTATCAAGAATCGTTGCTTCTTTACAACCAGGAACGGGCGTTGTTGTCACGCGAGGGGATGTTCACTATGTGGTCACGGAATGGGGAATTGCCCATCTTTATGGAAAAAGCGTAAGAGAACGGGTTTTACAGATGATTAATATTGCCCATCCCGATTTTAGAGAAGAACTTTTAGAACAAGCTAAAAAATGGAACTATGTATATTCAGATCAAAAATTACCAACATCTATCGAGGGAAGAATTAGTCTTTATCCTGAAAAATATGAAACCACATTAATTCTTAAAAGCGGAAAGAAAATTCTCATTAGACCCATTAAGCCTACTGACGAACGGATGCTCCAAGAGTTATATTATTCTTTAGATAATAAGGATAGGTATTACAGGTTTTTTAGCCCCGTAAAAGACTTTCGACATAAAAAGATTCAATACAACCTTACTATTGATTACGCAACGAACATGGTTCTCGTGTGCGAATATTCCGAGCTAAACAAAAAAGAAATCATCGCAATTGGTGGTTTTTTCAAGATTGAACAGCCCAATATTGCAGAAATCGCATTTACAGTAAAAAATGAATGGCGAAACGAGGGAATAACCTCTTTCTTGTTACATTATTTAGTTAAAATTGCGAGAGAGCTCAGTTATAAGGCATTAAGCGGAAGTATTTTGCTTGAAAATAAGGCGATGTTACACATTATCAATAAGGGCGAATATCCTTTAAAGTTCAAACAAATCGATTCGGGCGTATTTGATTTTGTCATGGATATAACATTATCATAATGCTTTATGTAAATGAAACGACGAAATCCGTCGTTTTTCGTAATTATTAAGAAGACAATTTATATATATGGGAATTTTAAATTATATCATGTTGTATTAATAATTATAGATTAAACATACAAGTGAAAAAAAATGAGTAAATCTAAGGACCTACCAGTACCAGACGAAGTAAAGGGGTATTCACAAAAACGACTTGACGTCGATTTAACCAACGGAACGATAAAGGAAAACGTCATCCCGAGGGAATACTGCCGCGATTGGATTGGAGGATACGGTTTTGGAGCAAAAGTATTATGGGACGAGTTAAAACCAGGTATCGACCCTTTGAGTTCCGATAATGTGTTCGTGTATGCCCATGGACCGTTTCCAACAACGATTTTACCCACTTCTTCTAAATACGGTGTGTTTGCCAAGTCGCCCCTAACAGGAATGTTTGGGATGGCAATATCTTCGGGATCGGTTGGTGCTCAAGCCCGAAGGGCGGGAATCAACATGATCGTATTCAAGGGAAAAGCTCCCGAACCTGTCTACTTGGTTGTAGATGACGATGATAGATATTTAGTTCCTTGTAAGGATAACCTTTGGGGGAAGGGTACCTGGGAAACGGAAGAAATATTACGAGAAGAATTTCAAGATCAAAGACTTGCTGTAATGTCTATAGGTCCAGCTGGCGAGCGAATGTCCCGTTTAGCTTGCATAACGAACGATAGAAACAGGCAAGCAGGTAGGACAGGAATGGGCGCAGTTATGGGTTCTAAAAATCTTAAGGCTGTTGCATTTAGAGGTACAAAGAGCGTAAGCGTTGCTCAACCTGCAGAATTCTATAAACTAGCTAAAAAGCTAATTAAAGTAGCGAATGGGCCTGCCACGGCAAAATACCGAGATTTAGGGACGCCCGCAGGATTAACGAGCTATAACAAGTTAGGCATGATGCCTACCCATAATTATCGCGAGGGAACTTGGGAAAAAATAGATGATGGGACTTTTACAGGAGACACACTTAACGCAGATTGGATAGTTAAGAAAGTCGCTTGCTCTCAATGTTCGATTGCGTGCGATCACATTGCCCATGTGCCAAAGACACATCCACTCTGGCCCAATCTTTATTCGTCTATAGATGTCGAGATGTGTTATTCCTACGGCACAAATACCGGTTGTTCAGATTGGCCAACGGTATTCAAGTGCGTTCAGCAATGCGACGACTTGGGAATCGACGCCATTTCAGGAGGCGTGACTTGTTCGATGGCGTGCGAGTTATACGAAGTTGGGCTCATTACCAAGGAGGAGCTTGGCTACGAATTACCTTTTGGTTCTACTGCAAATTTAGTGAGATTTAACGAGGAAATGATACTCGGTAAGGATTTTCCAGGAAAGATCTTTGGAGACGGATGCAAGGAAGCGGGAAAGAGATTGGAAGAAATGGGGAAAAAAAATGCCAGTTATTACGGAATGCAAATAAAGGGTTTGGAAATGCCCGCCTTTGATATCCACGGCATGACAACCTTTGCGGTAGGTGAAAGCGTTTCGATTAGAGGTGCCTGTCATTTGAGAAATGGCGCTTATGGAGTCGACACGAAAGGAACATACGATCGATTCGGATACGAAAAACCCTTAGAACGGGGAAAAGCGATAAAGGATGTAGAGGATATTTACGCCATAGTAGATTCTTATATCATTTGCAAGTTTACGAGAGGGATCTACGAAAACGACGACGAGATGGCGAAAGTATACGAACTCGTTACGGGTATACCTGCAACAGGAGATTCTATCAATAAGAGAGGCGAGGCAATCTTAAACCTTTCAAAATGCTTCAATATTAGAGAAGGGTGGACGAGAGCCGACGATCACCCTCCCGAACGATTCTTCAAGCAAGCTCATACCAAGGGACCTGCCAAAGGATTCACACTTGATGAAAAAGGATACCAATCGGTTCTTAGTGGGTATTACGAAGCCAGAGGATGGGATAAAGAAACGGGAATACCGACCGACGCCAAGTTAAAGGAACTCGGAATGGATTTTGTGATTGGAAAGTTAGGAGGTAAGAAATAAATGGCACCGAAAAAACAGAAACATCATCAATTTATAGTCGTAAACGCAGATCTCTGCACGGGATGCGAGACATGCGAATCAGTGTGCTCTTTCGTGCACGACGGTAGTTTTAATCCAATAAACACGAGAATTCACAGGATTCGCATTGAACCTATCTTGAATGTTGCCTTGTCTTGTCAGAAATGCGACGACGCGCCTTGTATTAGGAGTTGTCCTGAGAAGGCATTAGACAAGGACGAAGAAGGATCCATCTTAGTGGACAACGACAAGTGCAACGGTTGCGGCTTTTGCGTCCGAGCGTGCGATTTTGGCGTGATTTCGCTACATTTAAACACTCAGAAAGCGCTCGTGTGCGATTTGTGCGAAGGCATGAAGGACGAATTCATCGATCCCGAAGTTGGCAAAAAGGAGCCCCAATGCATAGCAGTCTGCCCCAAGGAGGCCATCTCGCTCAAGACAGTTGTTCAAATCGGCGAGGAAACCAGGATTGACGCAGCCAAGAAGCTCTTTTCGGAGCTGCTCGAGGAAGCAAAATAAAATTCTAATTTATTTTTTTACTTTTTTTTATTTCTTTTAGATGTCTATTTCTATCTAATTTTGAGAATATTTACTACTTTTTGAAAACACATATTTATATTTTTGAGAAGATAAATGACAAAATAACACTTGAACTCGAGTAATATTACATTCCATAAACATCAGTACCAATTCCAAAAGAGAGGTCGTAATTAATAGCAGAATTCATAAACAAGATTACTATTAGTAAAATCATAAAAATGATACATAGAATCGATGTTTTTTTAAGCGATTTCCAAGAGATTAAGGACAAGTAATACAAAAAGTCTTCTTTATCTTTAGGATCATCAGAAAGAGTTAGTAGCTGAAAATTCATTTCGAGAGATTGTTCGTTCCATTTTTTTCCAATAAAACAGAAGGGATATATAAAGATGAGACCGAAAGAAATTCCAGTCATCCAAGATAAAAATACATCCTTTGTAATATAATTAATTGGTAAGCATATACAAAACGCTAGAATAAAAAGGAAAGAAAATGTTGATACTGTTCGATTTCTCTTCGAAAAAATACTCTTCACCTCGTTTAAATCTGCTTCAAAGGGCTTGAATTTAGACTGTATTTCTTGAATTTTTTCTTTAGAGGCTATTTTTCTTTCCTTCCTAAAAATTAATTCATTTAAAATGTCGTTATATTTTTTTTCACTATCACTCTTGAGATCAACGCTATATTTGACAAGATTCAGATCAAATAAAAGCTTGAATCCTACAATAGAAGAGAGAATTCCCGTTATAATTAGTATTCCAGCTATAATAAAACCTATAATTGAAGATAGAGAAAGCAATGTGATTAAAAAAAATGATACTCTTGCTAAAGCTAAACTTTGGATGCACAAGATTAATAATGTAGCCCCTCTAGCTAATTTATGAGATTTTAATTTCTTTAATTCTTCTAAATTCAGCGATTCGTATTTTTTTATGTCCTTAAGTTGTTTTCCGCAATTTATACAAAAAATTACTCCGTTTTTGTTAATTTCTCCACAATACTTACATTTTCCAAACATGATTCGTCTTCATTAATCATTTAAGGTCGGGTAAAAATCCAGATTATTTTCTCAAAAACAGTATTTTTTTATTAAGAATTTTAATAATTTAATTTATTTATAATTGATGTTAAATATAATTCGTGAAAAAATAATATCTTAATCTTAAAAATCATTAATTTAAATTTTCAAAAAGATAAAGAACAGTATCCCAATCGCTTGAACTCGATTATTCTAGAACCTAATTTATCATGATATTAATAATTAAAATCGCTAATATAAATAAAAGCAATATATTACAAATAATACCATACTTATTCAAGTATTTTAAACCAATTGAGTTTATATAATAAATTAAATTACTCGTGTCCTTAGGATCTTCAAGGCGAGAGAAGAGTTCCATATTTATCTGGTTGCATTGCTCACTTAATTTGCTCAAGGTAAAGGAAAGAGGGTAAATGAAAATAAGTAAACACGAGAATCCAACCATAACCGATAAAAAAACATCCTTGGTAAAATAATTAACTGGTATACAAATGGAAAATCCCAAAACCATGAAAAATAAATATATAGCTGATTTTTTATTCTTCTTCAAATTTAATAACTTAATTTTATCAAATTCAACTTCGAATTGTTGGAATTTCGGATTTAATTCTTGAATTTTCTCTTTTGAGGATTTTTTAAGTTGTCCCGTAAAAAATAACTCTCGAGTGATAGTTGAGCACTTCTTATAATCTTCACTCTTTAGATTTGTGGTATATGTAACAAGAGAAATATCAAAGATCATTTTACATCCTATGATAAATGAAATTATCCCGACAAAAATTATTATTCCTGAAACTATTGAAGCAATAATCGTCGATGAAAAAATTAACACAACCAAGAAAAACAACACTCTTGTGAATGCTAAACAATGAAAGAATATAGTTAATAAAATCACTCCTTTATTATGTTTATGCATCTTTAATTTGTTTAATTCTTCCAAATCTAAAGATTCGTACTTTTTAACATCCTTAAGTTGTTTTCCACAATTATCACAAAAAATGGTACCAATCTCGTTAACCTGTCCGCAATACTTACAACCAATCATTTTTCTCTTTATATAATAATTAGTGTTTAAAAAAGTCCATATTAATTTTTAAGATACGGGGATTTTTATATTACGAATTTTAATTATTTATTAGATTTATACATTGATGTTATATACAACCTATAAGAAATTCTAAAATTAAGACAGGAATAGTTAACAAAATTGATTTGATTTAAAGTATGATATTTTATCGAGATTATCAATTTCAATTATCACTTTTGTTGATAAATATGCTCACTTATATTAATTTCAATGGATTTCGCAATTTAATTTAGTAAATCAAACATTATGGATTAGAATTTCAATAGATTTGTGTTTAAGTTTTATCAGAATTGATCAACTGATTTTTTAATTTCCTCATTTACTAAATTACAACAATATTAGGATAAATTAGGCAAAAATGTTTTATATTCGTAGGGATAATACTTTATCATATTCCATAATTTTTAGGATAAAATGAATCAATAAAATTTTGGAGGACTAAGGTTAAAAGGTGGAAACAAGTGTCTGAAGATCAGACCAACGAAAAAGAGATGATCGGAGTTTTCGTATGTCGCTGAGGAATTAACATCGCAGGCATTTTAGATGTTCCTTATATCGTTGATGAATTAAATAAGTTATCGGGAGTAAAAGCGTTTGAGTATTTGAGCATGTGTACAGAAGGTGGATCGTCCTATATCAAAGAACAAATAGTAGAGTATAAATTATCAAAAATTGTCGTAGCAGCTTGTACTCCAAAAACGCATCAACCAGTGTTCCACGCCATATTGAGCGAAGCGGGATTACCTCCTCGATATTTAGAGTTTGTAAATATCAGGGAACATTGTAGTTTCGTTCACCAACAAGATCGAGAAAGGGCTAACGCCAAGGCAATAGAGCTCATCAGAGCGGGATTGGCCCGCGCCCGTCTCTTGGAGGACGTACCTACAAAGACCGTTCCAGTAAAGCCAGAAGCGCTCGTGATTGGAGGGGGTATAGCCGGATTAAGCGCAGCTATCGATTTAGGAGACGCGGGGTATAAAGTATATCTCATAGAAAAAAATACGACAATTGGCGGAAGAATGTCACAATTGGACCGTACTTTTCCTACGGACGATTGTTCAATATGAATTCTCGGACCAAAAATGCTCGAAGCCAATCGCCATCCAAACATAGATATATTGACATATAGCGAGGTTGTAAAAGTAGATGGATATATCGGGAATTTTAAAGCCCAAGTCAAGAGAAAGGCGCGATTTATAAACGAGGATAAATGTACTGGTTGTGGAACATGTACAGATCGTTGTCCGATTTATGTACCAAACTATTTTGACGAGAGCTTATCGGCGAGAAAAGTCATAGACATCGCTTTTGCTCAAGCCGTTCCTGCCGTTCAAGACATCGTGAGGGAATCGTGCGTCGAATGTTTTGCATGCGTGGATTCTTGCGAGCAAGAGGCCATTGATTTTAGTCAAAAAGACGAAATTATCGATTTAGATATAGGGACCATCATAGTTGCTACAGGTTGGGACTTGTATCAAGGTGAAGATTACGGGTACGGAACTTACGAGAATGTAATAAATCAAATACAACTCGAACGAATATTGGCACCAAACGGTCCTACTTTTGGTCATTTAAAACGCCCTTCTGATAGAAAACGACCAAGCAAGATATTATTCATAAATTGCGTAGGATCGAGGGATGTAAATAAGAATCCATGGTGTAGTGTCGTGTGCTGTAATTTATCGCTTAAAAATTCGAAACTCATAAAATCCGAATATCCAGATTCAGAAATCATTTGCACATACATCGATATGAGATGTGCGGGAAAGGATTACGAGGAATATTATCGGAGATCAAGAGATGCGGGTATTCTATTCATAAAAGGTTTGGTAGGAAGCATCAAGGAAGACCCGCTTACGAAAAATCTTACAGTGCAATTCGAACCTGTGGGCACCGATACTGTCGTAGAAATGGAATTCCACATGGTTGTCTTGTCTTCTGCATCCCTTCCGTCTGAAGGAACCGTGGAAATCGCCAAGGTTATGAACATGGAAAAAAGTTCCGACGGATTCTTGAAAGAATATCACGCAAGACTGGATCCCATTAGTACAAAGGTTCCAGGAATATATCTAGCAGGTTCTGCTCAAGGACAAAAAACCATAGAATTGGCAGTAAGTCAAGCGAAGGGTGCAGCCTCCACTGCGGGCATACCAATGGGAAAAGGAGAGTACACAATGGAACTGATTCGAGCTACACCTCTCGACGAAAGATGCGCAAAGTGTTATAAATGCATCGAAGCGTGTCCATATAATGCTATATCTGTAAATGATACGGGAAACCTAGTAGTTGATATAATTCGATGTCGAGGGTGCGGAACATGTGCGAGTTTGTGTCCTTCCAAGGCTATTGAACTCACTTATTACAGGGATGACCAATACGTGGCCTTATTGGATGAATTACTTCCTATTGAAGAGTAAAGAGGCGAATAGAAATGGAAAATGATGATATTAAAATTATCGCCTTCTTGTGCTGGAAATGAGGATATGGTTCGGCAGATATGGCGGGTACGATTCGCGCTCAATATCCAACATCAATTCGAACGGTATTAGTTCCCTGTACGGGAAGAGTAGGAGCGGATATCGTGATGAGGGCGTTTGGAAGAGGCGCCGATGGCGTGATGATTGTTGGTTGATACCCAAAAGAGTGTGATTACGAGAATGGCAATTATTTCGCTTATCGACAAGTGGAATACCTTAAAGAAGTGCTTAAATATTCTGGAATTGACGATAAGCGATTAAAAATGAGCTATTGCACTGCCGCAGAAGGACAAAAGTTCCAACAAGAAGCGACAAAGTTCGATAAAGAAATCAAGGAATTAGGACCGAGTCCAATTCGGATGAAAAGCGACGCGAAAACTAAAGCGAAAGCTTAAAATAATGTGTTATCTGATGACGCTAGGTTAAAAATTTGAGAATCTAGCCGAAGGAATGGTTGCACCATTAACACATCAAAAATTTTTTAAAAAGAATTAAATTAGAAACACAACTATGCTAATAAAACATCGATATTATTATGAAATTACATATATTCGATTAAAATAAAAGTTTAAAACTCAAGTGGAAACTCATGGAAGCGAAAGCTCAATACCTCATTAAAATAGAAGATTTTCCCAAATTATTGTCAACAATTCTTAAAGAGAAAATTGTTGATAAAATCATTAGTGCCGAAACGAAGGTAAACGCGAAAACCAAGGAGGAAGACAGGTTCACCGTGGTCCCGAAAGTGGTTGAAAAAGCCGACGATATTGCTAGCTTTCCCCTATCTAACCTCATTGCATATGGTTATGCACGAACAGATTCGGCATCGAAGTACTTGCATAAATCTCTCGAAGGCGGTTTAAAAGAAAAGATAGGATTAATCGCTAGACCTTGCGACACACGAGCACTGGTGGAACTTGCCAAGCTCAAGCAAATTAAATTAGAAAACCTTTTTGTCATCGCAATCGAAGATCGCGGCATGATTCCTAGTGCAGCAAAGGGAATAAAGAAATTCAAGGAGATTGACGCCTCTAAAATTGATAAAGAAAAAATAGGGGATAAGGGACTTATTGTAAGAATAAAAGGGAAAGCTCAGGAATTGAACATTCCAGTTGCGGAAAACTGCCTCCGATGCTTGCGAAAAACACCCGTCGTAGCGGACTTGTCCATAAGCGACCTTGGTATCCCTATAGAGTCAGACGAAATTATCTTGAAGGTTTATTCTGATAAAGGTCAAGACGCCCTAAAAAAATCTGGAATTCAAACCAAGATGCTTTCAGGAGATGCTCATTCTAAAAAATTAGAAGAAATCGTCCAAAAAGCCAAGGAAAAACGAAAAAAAGACCTAGAAGAATGGGCAAAAGTACCACAAGCAGAGAAAATCGAGCGACTTCAAAAATGTACTATGTGTGGAATGTGCATTCGTGGATGTCCAGTTTGCTATTGTGTCGATTGCGTCCTTCAGAAAAAGCGTAAAGACAAGGCAATCAATAAAGAAACATATCAACTTACCCGAATAGCACATGTTGCGGATCGATGCGTGGAATGTGGAAATTGCGATAATAACTGTCCACAAAATTTACCTTTATCTCTCTACTTTCAATCACTAAACGAAGCATTCAAGGAAAAGTTCAAGTACGCTCCTGGAGAAAGCGTGAACGACACACCATTCAGAAGCGGAAAAGCCATTTCTGAGATGGAACTTGAAAAAACATAATTTTACCTTTATTTTTTAAAATTTTTAAATTCCTATTTCTCCATCTATTTAAAAAGATTTAAAAACAGACTTGTCTTAAATCATTTTAAGATAAAAATCAATTCTATTTAAAAAGAGGAAAAGCCGTCTAATGGATGAATATCAAAAAAAATTATTTATTCCTTTTCATTTAGTAATTTAATTTTAATCGTAATTAATATCATTTCAGGGTTTTTACCTCATTATCAAGAAGAAAAAGCAGGGCTACTAATAAATGTAATATTTATTGTCATCGTATTTATTTTATTAATAACATGTATCAAAAGATTAACATTTTTTAAAAATAACATCAATACCGTACAACAATTCATTATTTGGGACATTATTCTTAGTGTTCACGGGGGGACCTTTTTTATCATGGAAACTTTTATACATACATTTAATGAATATAATTTCGAAGGAATTTTATTTTATAGTGGTTTTGTAATCGGTGCTATTTCAATGTGGCTTGTTTTATTGATAAATATCATTACACTCATCTTGTATAAAATT
>JAEOUI010000309.1 GCA_016839425.1 Promethearchaeota archaeon | reverse complement strand
TTCCATTAATAGTGTCTTTTCACAAATTCGACCCTGAATTAAGGGGAAACGAGGATTTAAACGCAAGGATAGCCGAACTCCGGGAAATGATCTATAAAAAATACCCTAAAGTAAAAATATTATTCCAACAAACCTCAATATACGATATAATTAGCATAATTCAATTAATCTCCTATGCTCTTTCTGTATTTGATCCCAAGTTTTTTGAACTTTCGCATTTACTAGAAACATACTTGGAAGAATTCAATTGCTCGTCCCTCATCCTGTTTGACGAAAATGGCATAATCGTCAGCGAATTTTATTCAGACGAAATAGACCCCGACTCTTATATTGTCTTGTTAGAATCGATTAAAGAACACTTGTACCTCCTGAAACGCATGCAAGAAGAAAAGTACGATAGCGAATATAATTTCACCACCATAGAGGATAATATTCTTTCCTACTTGCATAAAATAAATGTAGGGAAAGATAACTATTATGTGTCCGTGGTCGTAAAGGAAGAAAACAAGGAATCCTTGCTTGATAATTTCTCGGATTTTATCGAAGAACTAAATAAAATAATGAAAGAGTTAGTTTAATTTAATCAAGATTTAGTAGTTTTCGAGCTTTATCGATTAGTTTAGCTTTCTTCTCTTCGTGATCTTTAACAAAGGATAATACTTTTTCGATGGCGTTTTTCTTGCAAGCACCACATAATAACTCTCCTTTCACGCATTGCTCGAAGTTTAATCTCAGTTTTTCGTCGTCAGGTTCGAAATGATACATTAAGATCTTATAAATCATGCAATTTTGTGGTTCCCCTCCCAGTTCTTGTTGTTCTTGCTTGTTCCGCCGTCCTCCTGTCAATGCGTTTCTAACCTTTTTTTCTATGTCCTCAATGGGCTCGTTGAACGTGAAATAACTGTTTGGATTGCGCTTTGACATTTTATCCGATCCGTCTAATCCGGGTAAAAGTCTATGATATGTGGCTCCTGGTAAAAAATATTTTTCACCTCCATAATATCTTCTAGTCAAATCTCTTGTCAATCTAATGTGTGGATCTTGATCAATACCTACTGGCACGATTGTTGGTTGAGGCCCGTCGCGATATTGAGGGAGTACAATATCTCCAACTTGAATCAAGGCTGCGAGATACAATCCAAAAGGTTTTTCCCCGTAAATGGCGTTTACCATGTTTTGTGTAACTAGTCTACCAACTTTAAAGCACACATCCTTGACGATGGGTTCTTTTGATTGCCTCCAAATATAGGACTTTTTTGGAGTAGGATCTAATCCAAGGGCTAGAATATCCGCAAGGTTATCAACCGCCGTCTCTTCTGCTTCCTCGTATCGTATGCCATTATCTTCCCAAGATTCGATATCGGCGATGCAATAATACGCAGTTGCTCCGAGCTTCTGAAATTCTACGATTTCTAAGGCCGTCGTGAGCGTTCCCAAGTGAAAAGGGCCATAAGGCTTAATGCCACTCATGACGGCCCATGGTTTACTTGCTTCAATTGCTTTAAAGATATCTTCCAAAGAACGATGCCCGAATATAATTTTACGCCTAATGAATCGATTCTGGAGCATCTTTTGCCTTGCGACGTCGTCAATGCGCTCAATTCCAAATTCTTTGATAAGTCTTTCTATCTCCTCGTCGTCTATATTAGCAGAACTCCAGGGATCTAAAATGAGTCCATTTTTTTTTTTTGCCATGTTAATCTTAAATTTACTGGAAAGTTATTACTAAATATAGAAAAAACAACATGAAAAAAAAATTTTCATAAAAATGAAAAAATTCTCTCAAGAAGAAATCGAAAAATTCCTCGGATTATTAGATTTCTCAAAGGTTGAAGGGGGACTCGTTCCCGTCATTGCTCAAGACTACGAGACAAATCAAGTCCTGATGCTGGCTTTTGCTAACGAACTTGCCGTGCGAACCTCGCTAGAAACGGGAATTGCGTGTTATTATTCGAGGTCGAGGAAAAAGCTATGGAAGAAAGGAGAGGATAGCGGGCATGTGCAAGAAATTCAGCAAATCTTTGTTGACTGTTATGCAGACACTCTCTTGTTAAAAGTTAAACAAAATGTTGCTGCGTGTCACACGGGGCATTTTTCTTGCTTTCACAGGGAATTTATTGGTACTGGCTTGAAAACGCACGGGGAGCGAATTTTTGATCCAAAAAAAGTGTATTCTAAGTAAAAAAAAAGTTTAAAATATTTCGTATATTATTGAACAAATGTATAAATCCCGAGTTGATTTTTAAAAACTTTTTATTAATCTACATCTCGGGATATTTTCTCTTCTATTTTGTGAGTTAAGATGAAAAAAGAACAGCTAGACGAAATGGATGTAAATATTCTAAAAATATTACAGCACAATTCGAACACTTCGTATCGCCTCATCCAAAAAGACCTTGGCATATCGATTGGAACGATTCACAATCGAATTAACAAGCTTAAATCAGAAAACGGCGGGCCAGTCGAAGGCTACACGCTCAAGCTCGACAATGCCAAGCTTGGATATGAACTAACTTTTTTAATCAGGATCCAAGTCGACGGGAAACACACGGAAGAATTGTTAACAAAAATCTGCGAAAAACCAGAAGTATGCTCCGTGTTTCACACGACCGGAGAACAATCTGCCGCCCTCATATGTCGCTTCAAAAAATCTGAAGACGTGCACAGTTTCATACGAG
>JAEOUI010000002.1 GCA_016839425.1 Promethearchaeota archaeon | reverse complement strand
CGTACGATGACTGCTGATTTCAAATCAACAATGTTTGATGGTTGGAGCGATACGGAATTCATTGAATATGGAAGAAACATAATGATAGGTCAAGGAGCTGCTGTTCTATCTAGTATGATCGTTAGGATTAATAACGAAGATTATTTATTGATAAAAAAGGTGATTATTGGAGATCATGTCGTTCTAGGAGGTAATTCGGTCATTGCACCAGGAACTATTATTGGTCATAGCTCCACGCTTGGTGTATGGGCCACGACTTATGTGGGACAAGTCCTAGAACCCGATTGGATATATGTAGGAAAGCCAGCAAAAAAATATAAGCGAACTCAAACTTATATTAATTTGAAAATTCTTGAAGAAGCTAGAAGGCAAGCACAAAAGGTTATTGATGAGAGTAAAAAACCACCAATTAGAAGATTAGTTGACGAAAATAAGAAAATTATATTCGATACTGAAAAATATCAAAGATTAGAGAAAAATTAATTTTATAATAAAACAGTTTAATTTTCGATAATAAAGGCTTAATTATTGGATTATAATATGGAAATATCTCCAATAATGTGTTGCTAAAACCACTTGTAAATCAAAAATATTTACTTTTTTGCTTAAACCTTTGATTGATAAGTAGGTGTTCCAATTTTGAAGATGTGAATTATTTTAATGTAATTCTTTTTGTAATTTTTTTCTTCTGAAAAAAGGGATATGTATTTAAATCTTTATGGTATAAGAATAAATATCAGAATCAATGTTTTTTATTTCAGTTAAAAAGGGTTTATGAAATGTCAAATTATAAATCGGTTGTAAGTAAGCTTCAAAAAAGTTATACTGATGCTGACGAGGTCATAATCGTTAAATCAAACGGAAAATGCTTATTTAACACTAAAAAGTTTGATGTCGCTCGCGATATGAAAAAAGTGATTGCAACATGGCAAAGTGGTAGAGGAATGTTCGTGGAGGTTGGTGGCAATCGATACTCCATCCTTCAATGCGCTCCCGAACGATTCATTGCAACTGATAATAAGAAAGGATCGAAAGGGCATCTCATTGGTGCAACAACGCCAGATAGTTCAATCTATGTGTTAGCACATGTGAAACCCAAGGCTAAAGGATGGTTTCATTACGCATATCCATTTGTCGCTCGAGCAGCAGCTAAGATCCAAGATAAGTCCTTTGGGCCATCATTGGAACCTGAAATTGGCATTCAAGAAACAACAAGTTCGGCAAAAAACGTGAATTATTCTTCTAACTCTAATTTCAATATTTCAGGGGGGTATACATCTTTAGTTTCGCGGGTAGATTCTGTAATTGAGGCTGATGTACGAGATTTTCTTCAATGGATGAAAGATCCCTCGGGTTTGCCCGCCTATATTCAACATGCTATAAATCAAAATGACCAAAGAATTCTTTCAAGATTAACCGATATTTATCAAGAACTTTACGACATTTGTCGCTAAACTAAATAAAATTAAAGATAAATCTTGGATGTTTCTATTTCTTTTTCAAGATTACGAACACTTGCCTAGAATTTAATTCGTTTATAAATTCTATATTTAAATCAATAAAATATTCAACCATTTGCTCAAATTTTAATTTCAAATTTGGTTCTTTGTCAAATCTAGATAAATTATTTATTATATCGATAATGGGACTTGGATTATAATATTTAATAGAATTAACTATACAATTCTCGTTTTTTATAATTTCTTTTAAATCAAATATGTTGAATGCATTTATATGCATCATTATTGGAAAGGAAGTGTTGTTAATTTGTTCTGATATCTCTTGACTAATTGCTGTACCCAAGGTCTGAAGCGTTAATGCTATTTTTCCATTTCTTTTTACAGAATTTATTAACTTTAATAATATATCTTTTGGATTTTTTAAATGTTCCAATACATCCATACATAAAACGAAATCGTATGTATTATCTGGTAAGTGTTTACTTGATATATCGAAAATTTGAAAACTTGGTTTTTGCCCTTCCTTAATAGTTAAGAAGGATTTATCAAAATTTATATCAACAATTTCAAGTTCTTTTTTAATAAGCGAAAGTAATAAATTATTATTAATTGTATTCTCAACTAAGCACTCGTATAAGATTTCCGCTTTTTTAATTTGCACTGGAGAAGTATCAATTGCCGTGACCGAATTCCTTTGACTTAAAAGGCAAGCAGCTAGTCCCGAACCGCATCCTACATCAAGAACTTTACCATGTTTCTGATCAATTAATGGAAAAAATTCCAATAAAGTATTCTCTCCCCCCGATGAAAAATTTTGCAAGGCTGATAATTTATAATAATCTGCAAGAGATTTTCCATCTGTTTCTTCTCTTATTATTTTTCGAAAAAAACCTAAATCCTTAGTTGAATTCTTGAAATTATCAAATTTAGTATGTTTTATTTTTATTTCATTAGAATGGATAGGAATGGATTCAATAAAATATTCTAAGAAAAATTCAAAACATATATTTGTTGGATCATTAAAATTTATTGAATATTTTGGATAATCTCGACGAATTTCGTAAATCAATGAAAAAAAATTAATAACTTTTCTCGAATTTAAAACTTGATGGTTTTCAATAAGACTAATAGTATCTTGAATTAATTTTGTTTTTTCTGTATTTAAAATATCAATAAAACGATTTAGCAAATTAGGTGGTAATTTATCGTAATAATATGTAAAAAAATCCTTGATCAATTTCATTTTCTTTTTGTAACTTTGATTAAATTAATAATACCGGAATTTTCGTGAATATTTCCATAATCGTTGTCGATATCGTATTCTACGACAAAATGAAAATTCTGCTTTTTTTGATTTCGAAGTTTTATAAAAGGAATTATTCTTATCCCACTCGTGTGATAACTCAAGAGAGAACATTCTTCTGGAAAAACATTTTTATAAAATTCCTTAATGGCTGGAAAGATTTGTATTTTTTTCATATTTTTCACGCAATCATTGTCGAGTTTCAAGGAAATCCATGGATATCGCTCGTTTTTATTCTCTAATACTGTTTTAGGAATGATTTTAATTTCGTTAAATTGATCATCGCGAAATTGTTTCTTGTCAAAATCTTTTTGCTTGAGTTGGCTATCAGATAATTCAAAAGAAGAGGTTTCAATTTCGTAATCAATTTTAGAAATTATGGAATTATTTTTTAAGAATTCAATGAATAAATGAGGGTGAAAATTAATACCATCAGAAGGTAATAAAGTAAAAACAAATTCAGGGGCGATGATTAATTTATTAAGTATTTGTCCTTCCTTATCGAAATTAATTTCGAGGTCGATTTCTAATTTATTCTGATCTAAAGAAAATTTCTTTTTAATTTCAAGAATTACTCCCTCTTCTTCAAGATTTTTTTTAGTCTTTATTGATACACGAGGAATTTTCATGTTAATTTCTTCCTCAAGCTCAAAAATTTCTTCTGAAAAATCGTGAATCTTGATAAATTCTGTACAATTTTCCAAGTAAATGGCTAATCTTCCACTATTTCTACAATTCTCTTTTCTTGAATTATTATGGCATAAATGAATATTTAATAATGAATCTGGTTCGGTAATGCATATATTTGTAGTTAAGTTTTCAAAATCCTTTTCCAAAAATGAACCATCGTAGGATTTTTTTAGGATATCTATTAAATCATCGTCAGAGTTTTCTACTAAACTCCGAGATCTTATTTGGTGGAAAATAATTTGAGCTCCTTTTCGGCTTATGACAACATTCTGATATAAATTGCGAATGATGATTTCTGAAAACCCGTTCTGATACCAGTCAAGGATTTCAATGCTTTTTAAATTATAAACAGAATTCAACTGATTTAAAATCCGTAGACCAATACATTCTGCTAAATCTAAATAAGTAAGTGACATTTGATTAAGATGGGGTTGATTACCAAAAAATGGGTGTCTTACGGCCCATTTTCCATCTTCTATATAAGATATATTTCTAAATCGGTTCATATAACCATAAAGCTTCTCTATATTGATGTTACTCAAGCTTTTTGTTAATCTTTTTACGATCTCATACCTATTTTGAGCTTCTAAAACGATATTCTTTATATTTATGCCTGCTATATCGTTGTTAATTGTTTTTTCAATGATTAATTTCTCAATAATATCTTGAAATTTTTCGATTTGTGTGGTTCTACCGTGCAATTTTCGTAATTTTGGATCTGCAAATGTAATGCCTCTAATCCCTCGATGCCCCGTCCAATTATTAAATTCGGGATATGATGTGCTGGTCTTGCATGGGTATGTATCCAAAAAGCCTTGTTTTTTAAAATAATCTTGTAAAGAACCAAGCTTGAATTCCTTGCTTTCTATTATTAGATAAAATAATTTTTTTAACCACTTTACATCTTCTTCGGGTTCGCCACTCCACCCACCTAATCGTTCGGCGTCGCTAAAAAGCAATATTAAAGGTTCCTTATGAGTATCAAATTTTTGACAGAAATCTAAAATCTTTTTCTTTTCATTGAGTAATATATTTAAAAAATCTTCAGGTGTTATTATTTTATCTTCTTGTTTTGATTTTCTTCTCTTGAGGAGATGATATCTATATTGGCTGTGAAAAGGAATTATGAATAATTCGCGTCCTCCTATCTCGTCTCGTAAGATAAAATTAAATGCTTCTTTAGGAAAGAAAGGTATGGTTGTTTTATGAACTATGTCAGCGGTATGAAAATATTTTTTCAATAAGTCTTTCCTATCTCCTGGGTTTACCGGTTTTGATTCAAAAAATGATTCGTAATCCAAATAAATTAAAGGGAGTATTCCTAATATTTGACAAGCTTGAGCAAGATCGTACAATAATCTTTCATTTGCTTCTCTTTCAACGATATGTACACCACAAAATTGGGAAATATTTGCACCAAAAACTTCTTGCGATAATTTTAGATATTGTTTAAGTTGATAATATATATCATCAGTTCGAGAAGACAATTGAATAAATGCCTCATCAACAAATCCCAACACGAGATTTAACTTGTTAGTTGATATCAAATCTCTCATGGTCTCAATGTAATAATTATCTTGATAAGCCATTTGCACGATAAAAGGTCCTGAAAAATGTATATTTATGAAAAATTCATCTTGGTTCACCATTTCTTCCAGAAGATTTAACCATGGAATATATGATTTTTCTTTTATTTTATTCCAAATCTTTTTTGGTTGCCAATATGGTTGATGAAAGTGAGACACGAAACAAACATTCACCAATTTTTCATTGGACTCTGATGTAGGTTTCATGCGTTTATCCTAAAAGTATAATAAATTCAGAAGAACGATGAAAAAAAAAAAGTAAAAAAGAATATAAAGTTTATTTTCGTTATAATTCAATTCGTGAATTATCTTAACAAAGTTAACTAATTTAAATATTTTAATACGAAATAAATTAATTTACTTGAGTAAAATTCAATAATTTCGTTTATATTTATTTAGAAGTAAAAAAAAGTTGTTTTTAAAATCTATAAGTTTTTTTTATTTGATTTTTATTTTATAATCTATATTTTAAGATAAATTATTCTTCTAATGGAATATTTAATTATAAGAGCGTCTAAATGATGAATATTGATGATAAACGCATATCCAATGCTGTATTCTACCCAAGAAAAATAAAAAAACCCTCTGAAACAATTCCGAATATTAAAGTCCTCGATTTTCAAATAAAAGACAAGATTAACATTGGGGGTTTTTGTTTTATTAACAACCCTGACCTTCCTACAATCTTAATGTTCCACGGTAACGGTGAAATAGCTGCAGACTATCAATATTTCGCTTCTAATTATTTCGAATGTGGAATTAATTTAGCCGTTATGGATTTTAGGGGTTATGGTTTTAGTTCTGGGGAACCAACTTATAGCAGTCTCATTGAAGATGCGTATCCTATCTATCTCCAGTTTGAAGAATGGATGAATGTTAATAAAATGAAGGATTCTTTATTCGTTAAAGGAAGGTCCTTAGGAAGTACATGTGCATCTGAAATTGGTAGTCATAATCCAAAACGGTTGAAAGGAATGATTTTCGAAAGCGGTTTTGGGAGTCTTTATAAGATGATGACTGGTCTTTTTGCCATAAACGATCCCTCTTTAACTCCTGAATCTCTGATCCCATATTCGAACGACACTCGTATAAAAAGATTCAAAACACCTACATTGATAATACACGGAACTTCCGATTGGATCGTTCCTCCCGAACAAGCCAGCATTATATATAATTCAATACCAGAATCCATCTTTAAAGAAATAATTCTTATTGAAGGTGCTGGACATAATGATATTGCAATGTTTGAAAACGAATATTATCCCCCTTTAAAGAAATTTATTCAAAAATTTAAATAAGTTTAAATTAAATATAAACTAAAATAATAGAAGGGATATCATATGAGAGTCGTAAACGGCTATAAGAGCCTATTTAAAAAACCTTTATTAGTTGTTGTATTTGTCGCTTTCATTATTTCTTGGATCTTATATTTCATTTCTTATTCGAATCCACAATTGAACATTGGAAATTATATTCTTGTCTTTAATGGATTTTTAGCGGCATTCACATTCATAATATTAATCTTTTCTATTTTTGCACCGATCGAAAAGATAGGTGTAGTGGCAATCATCATCGCTCTTATACTCGTATTTCCTCTCGCTTATTTCCTTGGAAATTATGTAGATTATTTGTACTTGTTTTGTTTCTTTGCAAATCAAATGATAACTGCTTTTTTTGCGTTCAAGTTTTGTATGGATACATCAACAAAGGTCGATCGTGCTTTTTACAAAACTAAAAATCCCAAAGTTTTTAGAACAATTGAATTTTTTGCTTTTTTAGTCTTAACTATTATCCTCATTTACTTTTCCGTAAGGTTACTGTTACGAATTTCTCCGCCTGCTCATCCAGGCTTTATAGTAATGATTCAATGGATTTTTGAAATCGTTGTATGGGTCCTGTTAATACTTTTAGTAATTGTCCTCATTACGCTCATAATATTTCAGAAATTTGCCGCATACATACCCTTATTCTATCTTTTTGTCGTGTTATATGTATCGTTTATTATTTTAAGCATTTGGGCCGAATTCAAGTATTTAAACAATGCGGTTTACGATGTATTTGCATTTCTAATTGATTTACTATTATTCATTTATATTATTGGTTCGATCTCTGATAGAGTTGATTATTTCCACGATCGCATTAAGATCATAAGAGCAGACACCATCGCAGTCTTTTTCATATTAATGAAAATGTTAGTACAGATCATCAACATCCGGCTAGCAACCATAGTTATTTCAAATCCACAAGCCTATTTTGAGCAAGTCAGAACTCAAGCAATAGGACTTTTTATCTATTTTATGATAATGACATTAATAATTGGTATCTTTCAAATACTCATATTCAAACAGAAGAAAAAAACAACATCTTATTAGATTATTAGAAATATTTTAAGAATTTAATCTTAAAATTATAATACCTATATATTATCTAGGTTATTATTCAAGTGTCATCATATTATTCTCATAGTCTTCTCTTTAATGTAAAATGATTGGCTCGAGAATAAATAACCTTGCAAAGATATCAATCATCGGATATCCTGCCGTTGGAAAAACGAGCTTGTTAAAATTACTCTCGCAGAAATTAATTGATCGAATTTATATGCCAACGCAGGGTTTTGATTTAAAAACAGTCGAATTTGAAGATTTTAGAATCAAAATATGGGATTTTGGTGGTCAGAACATCTACATGAATACATATCTTAGCAGTTATTTGTTAGGTTCGGATATTGTAATGGTTGTAACTGACTCTACTTTAAGAAATGTAATGTCCTCGCGTGCGTTAATTGATGTTGCAGATAAAATTTTGGATGACGAATGTCCGATCATTGCTATTGCAAATAAGCAGGACCTATATGAGCAAAGAAAAGATCGATTGGATGTAGATAAAATAGAAGAAATTCTCGAAGTGCAAACTCATGCTATGATTGCAATCGATCCTTCATATAAATTAAGATTAATCAATATCATAAAAAAAGAATTAAATAAAGTAATTTCCAGAAAAGAGGTAAATTTAAATTGAATTTTAACGAAAACGAGTTATTTGGTGCCGCATTAATCGGTTTTGATATGATTGACGGTCCTTTTTTAAAATGGAAAAAAGAACATGATCAAAAAAAAAATATTGTGAACTTGGATGAATTTGCAATGAGCTTTTATTTAGCTTTTAGAGGCGGAAATGCTGGTAAAAAACCTAGGGCAATTCTATACGATAATTTTTACATCGTTGCGTTTCCAAGGGATTTAGAATTGTGTTGTTTGTTCATGAAACCTCAAGGTATCGAGAATAACATCCAACAATTAAATAAAATCGCTAATAGATACATGGTTGAGATGGAAAATCTCGATGAAGACGAACAGAGCAACGAGGGTGAAAATTCGGATAAAGAGGAAATAGATGAAATCGAAAGATTAATCGTTAATATCTTGAGCGAAACAGAAATGTCAACACCCGAACTCCGCAAGTATTTCAAGGTTTCAAACGCTCAAATCTGGAAAATCATATCAGATTTGGAAAGCGCTAAAAAAGTTAAGCGAACGGGCAAAAAAGGCAGAGCACAATGTTGGACAGCAATTTAAATTTTATTTAAGAATAAAAAAAAAATAGTTTAATGATTTTTTGATTTTAATTTTATTGAAATTAACACAACACCGATAGAGAGAACCCCGAATATCGCTAATAAAGGATAACCCGGAATTGCTTCTTCTGAACTAGATGTAGAAGTGATTTTTGTAAGATCAACTTGATAACTTCCAATGTTTCCTGCAATATCGATTGCATAAAAGGTTATTGTAACATTTCCATCGGGAAGATCAGCCCATAGATCTTCGTCTATTGTACCATCTAAATCTGTTATAGTTATATTTGTTTCTCCATCATCTAGCGTATAGCATGTCCTTACAAGAAAGTCTTCTACAATCGATATTGTATATGTTGGTGCCGTAGTATTATAAGAATCATATGGAATTTCCACATTAATTATGGGATCGTCAATATCCTTGATTATTGTTGTTGTTTTATTAATAATTTCCCCAGTTGAGCTATTTGCGTAGAAAGTTAACAAATATGATCCAGTTGGTAATGTTGCCCATTGCGTTTGGTTTAAAGTTCCACTAAATTCCGTAAAAGTGATATTCTCTAAATTATTTAAAGAGTACCAAGTTGTATTACGATATGGTTTTTCGGCATAAATCTCGAAATCCGGCGCTGTTGCTCTATATCCTATATTACTCAAGGGATTGCCAATACTTAGATTCTCGGCTTTAGCAGCGGGAATAATAAAATTCTCGATAATATGATTTAAAGCAGCAGGGACCGGATCTGGAATTGCATCTGAAGTAAAAACAATAACCATATCAAGATCAGGTACCACCGTTATTTGTTGTCCGAACGCACCATTTGCGAAATAATATTTTGTTTCAGGCTCATTTCTCTCCCACCAGAGATAACCATAATCGCAATCTTCTCCAAGACCAATTGGGGTATTATGTGCTCGAGTGGAATTATAAATCCATTCTCCCGAAACAATTTGAGTACCGTTCCATGTTCCGTTATTAAGACATAATTCTCCTATACGAGCCATAACTCTAGGAGTTGCGTAAATTCCAAAACCACCATGCGAAATATTTTCCAAGCCTGGTGTACCCCACTCCCATGGATTTTCGAACCATTCAATATCCTCTGCTTCAATGCCAATTGGTTCAAAAAGATTTGTCCAAGCAAAATCGAAAAGTTTCGTATTTGTAACATTTTGTAATAGAGTAGCCAAGAGTTCTGTAGTTCCTGTCGAATATGTAAAATTTGTTCCAGGATCGTATGCTAATGGTTTTTCAAGAATATAAGATAAGCTATAATTATAACCTTTATATGCTTGAGGCCAAAGTTCAAAACCATCAGTCGCTTCGTCCCATTCAAAACCAGGAGACATTGTGAGCAGATTTTCTACTGTTATATCCAATAATTTAGTTGCGTTTGGATGTGTTGGATCCCATTTATCGGAGAAAATATCGAAGAATTTTACACTCACATTATCTAAATAACCTTGCTCTATGGCTATACCCGTAAGTAAGGAGGTAACAGATTTCGTAACGCTCCAACAGGCGTGTCTGTCATCCCTTATTTGAGTAAAATCTAATCCAACGAGATCAGTAGGTCTTATAGCACCATAAGTATCTTGAGATATTCTTATATAACTCATTAAATATTGATCATGACTAATATATCCATCTCTAGAAATCAGGATGCTTTCTATCCAAGTCCCGTTTGAAGCAATAAAATCGTACATATCTTCAATGATGTTGGGGTCAAGTCCTCCTGATAATAACGACTTTTCGTCCCATGTGTCGTCACTTTCTGGAAAATAGTATTCAATTTCGCTAGCTTTAACCATTGGACTGGGTAAAAAGCCTAGAAAGAGCATTGTCAAAATTGAAATACCTAAAATTAATTTCTTTTTTTCAACCAAATATCTTCACTTAAATTTGTTGTTGTTGACAGACAATATCGTATAAATATTGCCTTTAATATTGATTTAAAATCCAATTGTTAATAAAAGTTGCTTTTTTAATTGGAAGAAATGTTGTTTAATCCAATAGGAAAAAGATTATTTTAATTTTATTTCTTCTAATGAATGTTAAACTATTTATAAGCACAGAATGATTTTCTCATTCCTTTACTTTATACCATATTTCTATTCTGATAAATAACTAATAAATCTAAATTAACTATTTTTCTCGTTGAAAATTATTACTGTCATTATAATCTAAATGTGATAAAAAAATATCTTCATATAAAAAAATGATATTGTATGGGACGAAATAAATGATTTCTACTAATGTAAAAATATACTTCACAAGATTACATTTTACAGAACGATCTTTTATCATATTGGATGATTATTTAATAAAGAAGTTAAGAAGTGGATTAAAAACATTCAATATTTATATTCATTTAGAGATAGTACAATGAATTGATCGTGAAATCAGCGTTTCACGATGTTATGTATATAAGGTGATGTTATGAGAATATTATTAAGATAATATCATTGGGTAAATCATGCTATCGAAAACTCCTGCTTGGCCACTATCAACACCTATCCAATAAGGTTGCTTGATCCAATCTTCTACTGTAGTTTTTATATTACTATTCATTGCAGAAAATTCAGCAACACGATAACCCAAGCAATTATCTGCATATTTTACTCTTACTTGCCAAATCCCTTTTGTGGCGGGAAGATTATAAGCGCCAAAGCGAAATTTTAAACTATAGCAGGGATCTGTTACATGTATCTTTCCCGATTTAATCTCGAATTCCATATTTTATGAATTACAGGTAATATATTTGAATTTTTTCAATACATAAAACTTAAAGAAATTATTGATCACGCATATTTTGAGGAATCCACGAGTTCTTTTTCAAAGAGACCGCTTTTTATCAACACATTCTCAATGTCTTTTATGATTTGAGCGTTATTTTCTTTGTTTTGAACCAGTATAAAAAGAGACCAAATATCATCGTCTAATTCGTAATGCCCATTTTCGTATTCCCACATCGATATATATCGGTCAAGACTAAGAGCAATGGACGATGTATCAAATTCTGGATGGGTAATTGGTCTTGAATTTAAGCCCTTGCATAAAATCTTACTTACATGTGGAAAATTGTCGCTGCGATGATCTCCACAAAATTCAATTAAAAGCTCTTTACTTTTATATCCTGGTCTTATTCTAAATCTTTCTTTCATTACAAATTATTGATTTGCATTTAATATATAATATCTGCAAATTTATCTCGAAAATCTGGATCAATACAAAAAATAAAGAAGAATTATTTATTCACTAAATTTTTCTTTCAATTTCGAGAATTCATCAATAAATTGTGTTTTTGTTTCCTCGTCTACTGGGTCTCGAATGGCTCTTAATTTACTAATCCATGGTCGAATAGAGCGAGCTGATAAAGCGCCTTTAGTTTGCATTATGATATCTGCAATTTCTTGGAGGTTATCGGTTAATTTATAACCTTCTAAACTTAGAATATCCTCTAAAACTTTTGAGAAAAGTGTTGATAATTCAGAACCACCCTCATCATCCACATTTTCGGGGGGAGATATTGGTTCTGGTTCTTCATCCATTGTAGCAAAACTTGGTTGGTAATCGCCAAGCAAATCATCTTCTTCCTCTCCAATATATTTTTGTTTTAAGTTCGTTATTTCCTCTAAAAAGACCTGCTTTATGTCCTCTTCAATTGGGCCCCTAAAAATTTTTACTTTTGAAATAAGAGGTCTTACTTCTTTTGTTGCCATGTATCCGTGCTCTTCTACAAGGGCGTCTCCTAAGTCTTGTAGAATGTTACTTATTTCTATTCCTGAAAGGATCTCAACCTGGGTTAAAAGCTTTTCAAAATAATCCTTTAATAGCTCCTTGTTAGATCGTTTAGGACTTTCTTCAGATAAACTTATATCTGCCTCTTGTTCTGGAGTTAATTCGTCTTGAGATTGCATCAGACCGGGACTAACATAATCCCCTAAATCGATTTCTTCTTTTATTTTTTCTTTTTCAATCGTTTTGTGCTCAAAAGACTTTTTTGAGCTTGTTCCAATAGAATCTAATATTGCTTCTTTCCATTGCCTTAAATCATGGCGTAGCTTCTCTTGAAATGGGATCTCTAAGATTTTCTCAGCGTTTTCTTCCTTGCCAAGCTCCTCTTTCCAAGTTGTTATTATTCCGTATCCTTGAATTTGAATTAAAGTATTAATTGCGTTTTGGATTTGTTCACTTAATTCGGAACCTTTAGCCTTGTCTATTACTTCAAGTAAAATGTCAAATAATGGTTCGATTTTTTCTTTATCAAAAAATCCAAAATTTTCTGCTTCTTCGAAAGGTCTTGAAGGTTCAATGCCCAAGTCTAGAATCTGAACTTGTATTTCTTCTTCTTTTTGAGTCTTAGTTATTTCTGGTACATCCATCAATGGTAATCCCGTTAATTCTTCATTCCAAGTTTTGATTTTTTCGATTAATCCTTTCTTTAATTCTTCATTTAGAACTGTTTTTATGCCCTTTAGCTTGCTTGTTAATAACTTGAGTTCTAATAGTTTAAGTGAGATTCCTTTGAGTTTGGAAAGGACATCCAAATTTTCTTGCAATAAAGATCTAATTTGATCGCCATTGTATGAATGTATGTTTTCAATGATGAGGTTAAAATTATTATTTACTTGTTTTCTAGGAGGTAATTTGCCTTGACTTTTTAACTGTTCTACAACCGGGTTTAATAAATCAATTAATTCCTGAGATTTAATTCCGAACGCTCTTGTTTTTATTCCAATATCACCCCCTTCAAGCCCAGAAATCCCAATAACGAGCCTGCTCTCACCCTTTATGACGATTGCCTTATTTTTCTCGATTCTTAAGTAATGAATACTTGGAAAAGTCTTAATCATAGCTGTAATATCACTATCATGTGCATCCGAAGCAAATAAATTCAATTTTGCTTTTCCGCTTCGATCTTTCAAGGTTTCGATAGGCAAGTAATGATTTATATTCGGTACTATAATGGTAATTTCTTCAGCTTGATTTTGTATGATATTAGCGATTTCTTCTTTAATGCTAGCCTCGTTGGATATATACCAGTAATCATCTATGTTGAAGTAATTCTTAATTGTGTTCGGAAGGATATCTTCTATATATTTTAAATTCTCAATGATCTTTTGATTAATATTTTTTAATTCAAAATCGATTCGACCAGAGAGTTCTTTTTGAATTTCTGATGTTTCTTCAATAGATTTCTTTTTGTTCGATAGTTTTTCCAAAAGGGAATCTAATTTCTCGATCACGATCTTAAGAATACCAAGATTTACTACATTTTGTCCGAATTGTTCTTCTTTTGTCACAGCGAGTTTAGAAGCGAAGAAATTCTTGAGTTCTGTAAAATTTCCCGAAATATGAGCATCTAATTCTATGGAACGCTCATGCACGAATTTAGCGAGAAAAGTTTTTAGAAAAGTTTTTAATTGATTCCATTGTTCCGTATTCATGAAGTCTAAATCGGAAGTATCTTCTGATTCGTTGTCCATTTGGAGTATGATTTCTAGAACGCTCGCAAAATATGCGTGAATGTCTTTTTTGAGTGTATCTTCGAAGTTTGTATAGAAGAAGGAAGAATCATCTCTTGTTTGCATTTCGTTCATTATTTCTTGCACTTCGTTTCTAATGTCTGAGGATTCGTTTTCGAAATTGTTTTTTAACATATTTATCTCGTTAATTATTGAATCTATTCCCACGGCATTATTTGAAGCCTTTAGAATATCTAATACGAGCAAATTTATTCCTGATTTTTCTTCGTCAACTTTTTCAGAATATTCTCCCGAGGCAATTACAGTCTTATATATGGCATTCAATGGTGGTAAGGCAATATATCGTGGCACCAGATTAGATCCTTCTGGTACGATGTTTAAAAATAATTTCTGATCGATTAAGTTATCAATTATTTCAGGAATTTTATCTGGATGAATATTAGGGTGGTTGTCGGAAATTTCTTCAAGAGTATAAGGAGTTTTTCCAAAACTATTATTGAAGATTTCAAGTTCTTCCTTTGATAGATTTAATGATTTAAGGATATTTTCCATTAAAATCAACTTTGTATTTTTAGATCTAGAAATATAATAAAATTCCAGATTTTTAATATTATCAAGAAGTAAATTTTTAATTTTCAAAAAAATTAAAATTGAAATTAAAATCCTAAGATTTTATATTATTTTGTATCAATGTTGCCATGCCCGTTCCTCCTCCAGCGCATTGAGAGCATACAGCTCGTATTCCATTCCTTATTTTCAATTCATTTAAAGCTGTTAATATTAATCTTGCTCCTGTCATGCCTGGAGGATGCCCTAAAGCAATAGCTCCGCCGTTTACATTTACTTTACTAAGATCTAATTCTAATGCTTTCACGCAAAAAAGTACTTGTTGTGCTTGTGCTTCATTTATTTCAAATATATCAATATTTTTTTTCATTAAATTTGTTTTTTTTAATAATTTTTTTATGGCAACAATTGGACCAATTCCCATAAATTCTGGCTCTACATTGCCTTCTGAAGATTCTATCCAATATCCTAAAGGCTCTAGTCCCAATGCTTCAAATTTCTCTTCTGACATCAACACCAAGGCACTAGCACCGTCGTTTAAATTAGTTACATTACCTGCCGTTACCATTCCATTTTTTTTGAATAGTGGTTTCATTTGATTTAAATCGTTGATTGTTAAATTTTTTCGAGGACTTTCGTCCTCTATTAGATGAATGCTCTTTCCTTGTAGTTCCATTTTTACAGGTGTTATTTCTTTAAAAAATCCTTTAGACTTGGCTTTGAAGTATTTCTCGTGACTCTTGAAGGCAAATTCGTTTATCTCCTCAAATGACAATGAAAAAGAGGGTAATTTATATTTATCTAGGATAAAATCTTGTTTTTCTAGAATATTTTCAGCCGTTTCGCCAACATGTTGATACCCTCCGTACATTTCATAAGTATCCGTAAATCCATCGTAATAAAGCGCATCCACAATCTCGTTAGAACCGATTCTAAAACCCCATCGAGCGTTCATTATCATGTATGGACATTGACTGTTGCTTTCCATTCCGCCTGCTACTATAATTTCGTCTTTATCGAGTATAATTCTATGAGCTGCGATTTCGACAGCTTTCATTCCAGAAGAGCAGACATTATTAACGGTGATTGCACCCGATGTGTGAGGTATTCCAGCTTTTAAAGAAGCTATTCTTGCAGGATTATTTCCCATTCCTTCTTGATGTATGGCTCCCAAAATTACATTATCAATATTTTTTGTTTCAACACCAGAACGTTTGATCGCTTCTTTTATTGCTATGGCACCTAGATCTACAGCTGGAACACTTTTAAGTGTTTTACCAAAACGACCTATTGGAGTTCTTGCACCATTAACTATTACTACTTTATGCATGATCTATTTTATTCAATCTTTTTTTGTTAATAATAGTCTGCAATGTCAAGATTTATAAATTTTCAAAAAAATTATGAATTATAATTATATTTGATGAGAATAAATATGGAAGTTAATCTAAAAGTAAATGATAAAGACATTCCTTTAAACGAGTTCGCCAAGGGTATTATCGGAAATATATTCAAAGGTATATTATCTTCTCTTAAAAAGATTCCCGAAAATGTTCAATCGATTAAAGTGGATATCAATCTTTAAAATTATAAGTTAATAATTCTCTTATGCATGTCTTTATTAGAGAAAAAAAGAAAGCATTATCGAAAATCTTTAATTTTTTTCATTATTTTACTCCATATAATCAAGGCACGCTCAATTAAAAAAATGAAATTAGAACCAGATTGTTATGGGTGTCTTATTAACCAAGTTTTTAAAGCATTCCGCTTGCTAAAACCTGAAACTTCTCGCATCACAATTATCAACGCTCAAAAAGAACTAATGAAATTTCTTGCAAGCGTTAATCCCGACGACACAGCTTCTCCATTAGTTGGAAGAGAGGCTTACAGGATAGTTTCAAAATTTATGGGGGTTGAAGATCCTTATTTTGAGATAAAGAAAGCTAATAACGAACATGCTTTAGAATACTATGAGGAATTTAACGAAATAATCGATAATAGCAAAGATCCCCTGTTAAAAGCTCTTGTTGTATCCGCATTAGGTAATACACTAGATCCAGCGAGTCAACACGATATCGACCTCGTAAACGACATTAAGAATTTCAGCGTAAACAATTTAGCTATTAACGATTACGAGGAGTTCAAGAATTCTTTAGAAAAGGCTTCGACCTTATTCATATTACTAGATAATTGTGGAGAAATCGTTTTTGATAAGCTTCTTGTATTAACCTTGAAGAAAATCCGACCTGATTTAGAGATTATATGTGCTGTTAGGGAAGGTCCAATAATTAACGACGCAACTCTAAAAGAAGCGGAAGAAATAGGGCTTACCAAGATATCCAAGGTAATTACAAGCCCTGCGACGCCTGGAGTAGTCGTATCCATCGCTAATGATGAATTTAAAGAATATTTTTACGGTGATGGTAATCTCATATTATCAAAGGGTCAAGGAAATTTTGAGGGTTTATATCATATGGGTCCTGTCGATAACGAAATTTATTATCTACTCAAGGCTAAATGTCCTCTCATGGAACGGATTTTTAATGTGAAAATGGAAGATTTAATCTTCAAGAAAAGAGTTAATGGTGTTTAATAAACTAAATAAAGTCCTTCTACTCGAAAATCCATAATCATTATTAAATAAAAAAAATAAACAAAAAAAGTATTTATTAACCTTTTAATACTTCTTGAATGTTTTTGACAATATCCTTGAAGGCCTTAGCGCTTTCTGATTCGGGATATTTTAGAACTACAGGCAATCCTTGGTCACCTTGTTGTCCTACTTCTTTTTCGAATGGAATTCGCCCTAATAGTTGTACTTTAAAATCTTTTGAAGCCTTTTCTGCCCCTCCACTTCCAAAGATCAAGTGAAATTCCCCGCATTTTGGGCATTTAAAGCCTGCCATGTTTTCAACAATACCAAGCACATTTCTTTTCATGAGTTGGGCCATGTTAATAGTCTTACGAGCATCCATCAAAGCAACTTCCTGAGGTGTAGTTACGACGACAACATTTTCGTCTGGGATTAATTGCAAAATATCTAAAGTTTCATCAGAAGTACCAGGAGGTAAATCACAAATCAAGAAATCAAGTTCCCCCCATTCTGCGTCTCCAAGAAATTGACGTACTGCGCTCATTTTCATTGGTCCCCTCCATATTACTGGATCGTCTTGTGATTGGGTTAAGAATGCCATACTCATGACCTTTATATTCAATGGGCCATCTACAGGGAAAAAAACCTTTTTTTCGGCATCAACGCGAGGTCTCGTATCGGGCCTAATACCAAGCATTTTCCCTACATTCGGACCCGTAATATCTACATCCAAGATGCCTACTTTTAAACCGATACTAGCTAATGACATTGCGAGATTTACCGAGACAGTAGTTTTTCCAACTCCCCCTTTACCAGAGATTACAACTATTTTGTGCTTTATCTTTTTCATATTTTCTTTTATTCTGAGTGCTTGAGGGTCCATCATTGCGTCATTTACCGATTCTTCCGAAATTTCTTTATTTTCCATTTATTTTTCCTCAATTTAAATAATTTTTAATCTATTTCTTAAGTATATTATTACTTTTTTTAGCGTTAGCGTGATAAATAATTACTTTTTAGTAAGAATGCTTTATAACTCTATTAAGAACTTAAGATTATTTTTATAGTATGAAAGAAGTGTACTTTTATTTTGTATTTTATTTATTTACCTATACTAAAGAAGTTAAAATATTATAAATAATTATTCAAAATAATTTTTAACTAAAAATATTTGGTGGTCGAGCATTTCAAAAAATTTCATGGATTATTATAAGTTTCTTCCAAAAACAAATTGTAAAAAATGTGGAAAGCCTACATGTATGGCGTTTGCCTTAGACTTGTTGAAAGGTGCCGTTAAAGTTGACGATTGTCCTCCCATTCTCGAACCAAAATATAAGAAGAATTACGATACATTAAAAGAAATGCTTGGCTCGGAAGAAGGTCAAGAAAAAGAGCTTAAAATAGATGTTGATCCTGAACTTTGTGATGGATGTGGCATTTGTGTTACCGTCTGTCCTGTTAACGCCAGATATTGTCCTCCTACTCTAAGTGGAAAAGCTCCAGATTACCCCCCAGAAAGTCATCAATTATTCCAAGTGAAAAAAGGTAAATGTGAATTATTGAATTTAAAGCATTGCAGGCGATTAGAGGCAGAAGGGAGGGAAAGAGAATGCCGCGTGTGCGAGACTTATTGTCCACGGGACGCAATAAAGATAGATTATCAATAATAATTAGAAAAATTTGAGTAAATCATGAAAAGAATTCCCTGTACTGGTTGTTCCTTGTTATGTGACGATATTATCGTCAGTTCTGATGGGCTTTACATTGATAAGATCGTTGGTGCTTGTTTGAAAGGTAAGGAAAAATTTGATTCAGTTACAAGTAAAAATCGAATAACGACACCAATGATAAGACAGAATGGTTCCCTAAAACCCGTTTCATTTGATCAAGCATTAGATGAAGTATCGAAGCTTATCAAGAATGCTTCGAAACCATTATTATATGGCTTTTCTAATTCAAGTTGTGAAGCGCAATCTGCTGGAATAAATCTTGCTCGTTCGATAAATGGGTTTATAGATTCGAATTCAATAATCTGTCAGGGCAAGATCTTAAAAGAAGCTGGCACTTCTGGATTAACCCTTACAACCTTAACTGAAGTTATAAATAAAGTGGATTTAATAATCTTATGGGGTTTTAATGCTGCAGAATCCATTCCCCGGTTATTAAACAAGGCTCTTTTTTCAAGAGGCAAATTTAGAATGACAGGACGCGAGATAAAAACACTAATAATTTTGGATCCCGTGAAGACTGCATCGTTTGGAGTAATGGGGGTCCGCGATTTAGCATTAATGATCTCTCCTGGTATGGACCTTGCCTTGATTAAAACGCTGAAAGATGAATGCTGCTCGGAAAATAGTATTCCTGAGGAAGGAGTTGCAGGGTTGGATTATGATGATTTGAAGCGCTTATTATTGAACTTAAGAGAGGCAGAAAACGGGGTTATTTTCCTTGGACAAGGAATCCTTAGAGATCCCCAAGGAGAACATATTCTAAAAGAACTCTTAGAGTTAGTCGAAATGATAAATCAAAGACAAGAAAAAGGTCGTATTTCCATAATTATGGGAAGCGGCCATTATAATATGAATGGATTTGATCAAGTTTCTCTGTCCATTGTTGGAAGAAACAAAAATATTCAATTTAAAGATAACGAGCTTGCTGATTCTGAAGAAACAATTGTTACAAAAATCCAAAAAGCTGATTTTGATTGCAGCATTATTGTTGGTACTGATCCAATTTCTCATTTACCTCAAGAGCTTAGTTCTAAGTTAGTAACTCGCCCAATTATTTTGGTGGATAATAAGAATACCGCAACGGCCCAATTGGCTGATGTAATTTTACCTTCTTCTATTACGGGTATAGAATCAGGAGGTTTGGCAATTAGATTAGATAATATACCAGTTGAACTCCAAGGGATCATAAATCCTCCTAATAACTTGCCTTCCGACGAAGAAATTTTAAAAATGGTAAATAAAAGAATCGGAGAGAATTAATATGGAAATGAAATTGAACACGATTAGGACAATAGACCACGATCAGGTAAAAGAGTTAATAGAAAACGACATTGATTCAATACAGGAAAAAGTTGCAGTTGCGATGATCAATCCAGATGACTTTAAAAAATTACAATTAAACATCGATTCAAATATAAAGGCAATTAGCAAGCACGGTAGCGTGGTTTTAAAAGCAATTGAAAATAAGAACATACCGAGCAAAATGCTTTGCATTCCCGTTTCTATTTGGGCTAATCAACTTACAGGTATAGAAGGTACAGAATTAAAATTAAAAAATATTGATATTAAAGTAGAAAAGAGTGGAGAACCTGTTTTAACCCTTACGGAACTTATCAAAAAGATTAAGATAACAAAATGAGGACAGCGCTCTCATGAATAAAATAATTATAAAAAACGGAATTATAATCGATCCTTTAAACGAGATTGACGCAGAAGTTAAAGACATTTTAATTGAAAATGGAAAAATTGTCGATTCTTTTACTAATGAAAGTGATGTGAAACAAATTGATGCAAGTGGAAAAACGGTAATTCCTGCTGGAATTGACATTCATTCACATGTTGCCTCCCAACAAGTTAATTGGGCAAGACTTATCTTATCGAACAATAAAAACTTAAAATCCAATTGGGCTCCATTTTCTCTCGAATCTATAGCTTGTAATTATATTTCCCAAGGTTATACATTCTTTATTGAAGCTAATGTATATCCTTCATTAGCTAAACAAACATTATTTAATTTGATCAATATTCCCGTTTTGGATAAAGCCATGTTGTTAAACGCCAGCACTTTATGGCCTTTAGAACTTGAATATCAACGAGGGAAAATCGAAGAAATGTCGTCCTTCCTTTCAGATTTATTAGATAAAACCAAGGCTTTTGGAATAAAAGCTTACAATCCATTCGAATCAGAAATTTGGGATTTTAAAAAGTGTAGAGACGATCTTACAGTTAACGGAAGGTTATATAATTTTAACGCCTTGGATGTTTATGAAAACCTTACTAAAGCAAACGAATTTTTGGAATTGCCTCATTCCGTTCATGCACATATAGAAGGATACGAGCACGAACAAGGAATGATAAATTTAGATATTGTTTTAAAGAAAATCAAATCTTTAAACTTGAAACCATCAAAAAGATCGCAAGTTTTCCATCTCGCTCACGCTAATTCTTATTTTCCAGATGGAAACATGTCAGATATCGTTAACTTTTTCAATTCCAGTCAGGAATTCGATCTTGACCTTGGATTTATCGGATTCAATTTAACAAATCCCATAATTACTTCAGATAGAAGATTAGTTAATTCAATGAGGCGTTTCAATCCTGAATTACCTGTGATTAGTGCCGCTGTTGAACTTGAAGGGGATATTTTTGCTTCAGTTCGATCTTTTGATAAGACAAGAGAAACTGATTGTTTTCTATGGGCAAACGCCATTGAATTAGCTCTTGAAATACAAAACAAATACCAAGTTCAATTTACAATGAACTTTCCGAACTACGCAAATATATTAGACATTCCTAAGATTGCTACATGGTTAATAAGTACTTCAGCAAGAAAGGAATTTGCACTAGGTATGAACAACGATTTTTTAAGGAAAAGTAGTTTAATCGGATCTGAAAAGAGTTTAAGCTTCTTAGAATTCGTAATTATGACTCGCACCAGTCCGGCTCGTTCTTTAGGTCTTGGTGAGCACAAAGGACATCTTGGAATTGGTGCCGATGGCGACCTCAATATATTAAACATGAATATAAATGAGATCGACTCTCAGAAAGAATATCTAAAAGTCGAAAAAGCATTATCCAATATTGAGTTCGTCTTAAAAGATGGCCAAATTGTTAAAAATAAAGAAAAAATCGATTTGAATGATGATGGAAAAATATTTTGGTCAAAGGGTAAACCTCAAAAAGAAGAAATATCAAGAATTCTATTAAAAAAGAAAGAATTTTATCAGAAATTTGCGTCAATATTCTACGATTCAATGGCAAGTATTTTTAATAGGAATAATCTAAGAGATATATAATTCGATCTTTTTATTATTGGTAATTTATTATTTACTATTTGTTTTT
>JAEOUI010000308.1 GCA_016839425.1 Promethearchaeota archaeon | reverse complement strand
TTATATCACTATAAACCCGTTTCCAAAAACAAAAACATTACAAAATCTTAGGAAGACAAGAATTGTTACAATCAATCTAGTGGATGATATCCTATTATATGCATTAGCTGCTCTAAAAAACGAGGATCTTGGTATAAATTTTCCTAAGGATTATTATGAAAAGGAGGAGATTGAATATTCTCCCAATCCAGATATGAAATCCTTGAAAATCTCAATGCCATTTATCAAACAATCTTGGGCGATAATAATATGTGTTGTCACAAGAGAAAATATTGTGGTGAAAAATGATCCTTTGGGGGATATTACCCTTATTGAATTTCATTTGAAAGCAATATCCATAAAACATTTAAGAAACTCGCCAAAGTTATTTAATCGTTCAGAAAATTTAGCCTTAGAATCAATTATTTTAGCAACAAGAATAAAAATAGCTCAAGAAAGGAACAACAAGGTTTTATTTGATGAACTTGAATCGCAACTCCAAAATAATATCAGCAATATTAAAAGGTTTGGAAAAAATCCTCAAGCTTTGGAAACCGTTAATGTAATACAAAAATATGTCAACATGTTGCGTTGAATAAACATTTTCGTCAAATTTTCACCAAATTAAAATAATTTTTTGAATGGATTTTTTTAAAATCATTTCTAATTCATTTTATATTATAGATTTTATCAACATACATTAGTGGATATTCCATATCTTCGATCCAATCGATTTTTGCTTCTAAACCGACTTTTTCATATTGAAGAGTTAGATTAGCAGTAATAATTTTTCCAGTAACTTCATCGTAATCAAATTCTGTTTTTTTTGTTCCTTTAATCTTTTCAGTGTTTAATTTAATCTTGACTTGTTTTACATATGGTTGACAAGAAATTGCAGCTTCAATTCCTCGTTCAATGGAAGAAATTACTGAAGCATCCGAAGATATGGGTATTCCACATAAAATATGATAAAGTGCACCCAATTTAATTCCCGCTTCAAAGCAGGCTCTTTCTCTATTGTTTAAATCTTTAGAAAAGAATATTTTATCATTCATTTGATTACTCACAATCAAGAATTTCTATTTTTGCACCTGTATTATTAGGTTGAGAAATATAAACATGTTCATTATCAGGTTCGAGAAATTCCCTTATGGCGTTTCTTAATTTTTCAGCTTCAGAATCAGACTCGGTAATTCCAATAACGCTCGGTCCAAACGACGACATCGCATATCCTTTAATCCCGTAGTTTTCTAAAAAAGAAAGCAGGTTTTTTACAATTTCGTGTTGGAGACTAATTTCTATCTTCTTAAAGCCAATGTTTTGAATTCTTTTTAATCCTTCTCCAAAACATTCCAAGTTTTGCTTGATTAAACCAGGTAAAATTTTCATTAGAATTTGATGAGATACCTCGTTTACTTCTTCCCTAGGAATTGGAGCATATTTTTGAAAAATGCTTACTTCTTCGTCTCCATAGGCCCCTTTTCTAACATTCGGGATGATGATTACAAAACGCCAATGTTCAGGGATTGGGTATCTCAAAATCGTTAGAGCAGGATCTGCAGATACGGAAGCTGAAGAAGGTAAATATGTTTCTTTTTCTTTGCCTTTTCCAAATTCGTGACCTGCGTCTAGTATAAAGCCTCCCTTTTCAAAACCTCTCCATCCAATACCCGATGTACCACCTCTTTCAACTATTTTAGTAAGATCGTGGATGTTCATTTCCTTATTTTTTAATAATGTTATGGCAGTAGCAATCGCAAGACTTAATTGGGTTTTTGATCCCAAACCTACATGACTTGGATAATATTTTTCCAAGTTGAAGTGAAAATTCTTATTGCTAATATTAAATAATTTAAAAATTTTTGACGCCTTTTCGTTGATAACATCAATCGACTCGCGGTAATAATGGTTACATTCTATTTGAAATTCACTTGCAGAGTTTGAAGCTTCAAAAACAACATTTGGCCTATCTAGCATAAGCCCAATACCGCCATCAACCCTTCCAGTATATCCGTTTTCGTCGATAAGCGATAAATGTATTCGACAAGGAGTCGTTATTCGTACTTTCATTAACATTAACTAGTTAGTATGATATGATTAAAATTATATTAACAAAAATTTAAACTTATAAGTTTAAAGGAAAAAAGATTAAAAGCTGGTGAATAGCACATATCCCCAGTTAATTATGCCTCCAATAAAAACTGCTATGAATATTTCGAGCAATGCCAGTTGGAGGGCATATTTCCAATTAGTTTGTTTCGCAATGATAACGATTGTTGCCAAACAGGGTATATATAACATTGTTACCAAACTGAAAACGATCATTTGATGTGGTAGTAGAAGCGTGCTTAAATCTCCGGCATACAAAGCTAAGAGAACTAGCGTTAATTCCTTACGAAGTATTCCGTATATGAGGAAAACACCGGTTGCTATGGGTAATCCCAGCCAAAAAACAGTTATCGGAGAAAGCACAAAATTAATAGGTTCTAATGCATTTAGAAGTACTAAAATTTCCAATACGATTCCTAATCCGATCATTATAGGTAATGCTTTAAACACGAATTCTTTCGATCGTACCCATGTTTGAGAAAATATAACTTTATAATTAGGTACTCGATATTCATGCATCTCCATAATTAATTCCGTGCATTCTCCAGGCATTTTTTTATTTAAAAGTTTTCCAACAAAAATTATTACTGTAAAATTGATAAGAAATAACACCAAGACCCATCCTAAACCTAAATATCGCCCGACTAAACCCATTACTACCGTCATCGTCGCAGCACAAGGTACTAATGAAGTAAGGGCTATTGAGATTTTTTTTTCCCTCTCAGTTTCCATTATTCTACAGCCTGCACAGGCAGGAACATTGCAACCAAACCCTAAAATCATAGGAATGATCGTTTTACCGTGAACACCAATGTAATGCATAAATTTATCCATTAAAAACGCAGCTCGAGGCAAATAACCAGAATCTTGAAGTATCTCTATAATAAAGAAAAATGGAACAACATAAACCAATACACCACCAATAGCACCTATCAATCCTCCTAATGCGCCGTCCCATAATATCACTATTCCAAGGGTGTCTTCACCGAATTCTCCGTAAATTGATTCGCTCCATGCTCCGAAAGCGTCATCTAATAAACCCCCGAGGAAACCTCCAATCATAAATGTAAACATAAAAATTCCTAAAAGTACCAATACTAAGATGACATACCCCCAAAACGAATGTGTTGTTAAGTGATCTAATTTATCTGCTAACGAGGACTTTTTTTCCTTGAGATTTATGATTAATACTTGATTTGTAATTTGGGTTATATTGTTGTAGATTTCGGAACTAATTATCGTATTTATGTCTTCTCCGTGTAATTCTTCTAGGTCCTTCCTCATTAGATTTGCTTGTTCTAGGATATCTCGCATTTCTTCATTGATGGTAAGTAATTCCGTAATCTCTCCGTCGTTTTCTAATACTTTGATGGCTAAAAATCTTGAAGGATAGTTATATTTTTCTAAAAAACTCCTTTGTTTTTTTATCGTATCTTGAAGCGCCCCAATTTTCGACTCTACTTCCTTACCATAAGAGCTGATACTTTTTAAATCTGGAAATTGAAATTCTTTTTTTACGAGTATATTTGCATCAACCTTTTGGTGGATATGTTCAGTACGATAATATCTATGACTGTGATGTTCCCTAAATTTTTTACTATCTCCGCTGTAATGTTTATGAGGATGACGGAAAACCACCATTTCAATTGCTTCTTCCAGTAATTCGTGGACACCTTTACCATGAACTGCAACAACGGGAAGAACAGGTAATTTAAAAATATTTTCGAGCTTTTTAAAGTCAAGCGTTATGTTCCTCCTCCGTAGCAAGTCCATTTGATTTATCGCAATAATCATTGGTACTTTCAATTCGAGAAGTTGAAATGTGAAAAAAAGATTCCTTTCCAAATTCGTTGCGTCCACGACATTTATTATCAGATCTACATCTTCTGAGACTATATATTCCCGACTTACGATTTCTTCTAAAGAAAAAGTAGAAAGAGAATATATTCCCGGCAAATCTACGATATTAAAGTGATATCCTAAGAAGTCCAGCGTGCCTTCCATTCGTTCTACCGTTTTTCCAGGCCAATTTCCTATTGTTTGAGAAAGTCCAGTTAGCTGATTAAAAATAACTGATTTTCCAACATTAGGATTTCCGGCAAGGGCAACATTAATCGTTTCCTTATATTTTACTTGGTTTAAATTCGGATTTGGAGTAAGAATATTTCTCCTATTTTTTTTAATTTTATTTTTTCTTTTTTTAGGTGTATGACAACTCATAATAAATTCACCAATCAGATTTATTCAGTTAATTTCATGATTTTTGGATTTCTTATTTTTCATAAATTATTTCGTTTTATTGAAAGTCTTATTATTAATATCTTTCAAACACTTTTCCATTATTGCTGCTTTTTTAAACTTTTCATATTTATTTCGATAGTCTAGAGTGTTTAATCATATTAAAGCTTTTTGGCGCGCCTAGTATATTATTATTTGATTATTCTTTTATTGCTTCGATAAGTGGCTTCGCATCGCTAACATTCTTTAACGAAGTAATTTGATTTCTAGGAGGATATATTTTTCCTATAATCCTTAAGATTTGCCCTTTTTTATTTCAAGGTATTTTCCTCTATATTTTTCTTTGATTTTATTATAAAATGATTATCAATATATATGAGATTTTACTTAATTATAATTGAAAGGATCCGATAATAAAGAAAGTATTTTATCTGAAAATTACGATTTGGTGAAAAATATACCGAGCATTTTCATTGTTGAGGACGATATCTATTTAAGATTATTATACGAAAAAGCATTAAATTTAAAGGGATATACCGTGCTAGCTTCTGCAAAAAATGGAAAGGAAGCCATTGAAATGTTCAAGAATTTTTCAACGAGACCAGATATAATCATCATGGATCACAGGATGCCATTAAAAAATGGACTCGAAACCACAAAAGAAATGTTAGAAATGGATCAAGATCTTAAAATAATATTTGTTAGCGCAGATAAGTCGGTAAGGAATCAAGCATTATCAATGGGGGCGAAGATTTTCACGGATAAACCTTGTACAATACAAGACCTTTACAAAGATATTGAATACGCCTTACAGATACCTACGGTGCGTTGTTAACAAAAAAATAGCTAATAGTTTAAAATTCACAGCTTTTACCACAATTTACTACAATCTTTGCTGCCAATCCTCTTCCTATTACAAGGGAGGATCCTTTTACAACGATCTCTACCGGACCATTAAACGGAGCAGACTTTTTTTTGATAATTTTCGCTCCTGGGACTATTCCCAAGTTGGCAAGTCGATTTTTTGCCATTTGTCCTGCTTCTACTTTTACTACAACGAGTTCAGATCCCATATCACACGAGGATAAACACTGTATTAAATTTTTATTATTTCCATCCGTTTTTGAGTTTTTAGATGCTTTCACGAATTGTCTCAACATAAATACACACAGAATAATAGTTAAACTATTGATAAAGGAAATATTCCATTTTATTTAAATTTAGTCTCCCTAGAAAAGCAAATACTATCCATCAGCAAAAGGTCGATTTAGAACATTTCTCTTATTTAATACCCCAGTTTATGTAGATTTGAGTTTTTATGCACTCTTTATATCAATAAATACTAATAAAGTCTTTTGAAAATTGAATTATGGGAAAATAAGTAAATTTTTACATTAATACTATTCATTCAAATTCGCTTTTATTTCTTCCCACACTACATTAATATCAAGGGGTTCAAAAGGTTGTTTACTAAATTGTTTTTTGGCTAATATATAAATAGTTTCATTGTAAGGTGTATTAAATTTATTTGATTTTGCAAGTCTTAGCATATATCCGTTTAAGAATTCGAGTTCTGACTTTTGCTTCTTGCTTATTATTATATCTTGAACCATACTATTTCTCCATGTTTTTTCAAGCGTGTCTTTAAAAATTTTATTCCCTATCTTGTCAGGTAATTTTTCAGAAATTTTTACTTTCTTCTTAGATGGTAGTTCGTGGACATTAAGAGGTTGAAAACCAGCATTTTTTATCGTATCGTATCCTTCAAGAATGAGTCGCGCCGAAATTTTTCTGGCTTTAGATAAATCGCTCTCTTTCACATTTTTCATATCCACAAGCGCAAACAATGCGTTTCCCAAGTTATATACTAGCTTTGAATGGGCAATATCGTTGATGTTTTCCCCATATTCGACTTCAATACCCTTTCCAAGAAGGAGGGCAACTTCATCTAATATAGGCATCATTTTTTGTTCGTTTACGCCAAGGACGAGCTTTCCCTTGTAATTATATCCATAAACTCCTGGTTCTTCAAACCATGAAGACATTAAGACGACAGAATAAATAACTTTTGAAAAGTATTTTGGGAGTATCTCCCTATTAAAAAAACCGTTCTGAACACCAATAATAACGGGTTTATCGCCCAATTTATCATATATATCCTTTGCAACTCCTTCAAGATCGTAATTTTTCACGCAAATTAATATGAGATCAACTGAGGGTATTTCACTAATATCCTCAATGACATTTACCTTTATGATTTCTGGCATTTCCTGTCGATTCTTAATAAGCTTTAATCCGTTTTTTTTCATTGCTTGAGCATTTTCTCCCCTTGTTAACAAATAAACATTTTTGATTTTAGAACTTAACCACCCTCCAATACAAGCACCTATTGCTCCTGCTCCATAGATAATAATATTCTCTATAACTACCACCTTTAAGATTTAAATTCTTAATTATTGCATTTAATTATATTCCTATTTTTATAAAGGATTTCTATTTAATTAAAAAGAAACTAATCATTACAATAAATTATATAATTTCTAAAGCATTAAAAAGCGTAAATCGGTTGAAAATATGACTTTAGAATCAAATATATGCCTTATTACGAAGGCTTGAGTGAGAATTCTAAAAGAAGAATGGAGCGAGAAAATCTTGGACTTGGAAGGTCTTACTAGAAGACTATTGAAAAAAGGAGAAAGAGAAGAAGATATTATTAAAAGGTTAGTTCAGGTATATAGAGATTATAAGGATCTTAATATGGACGATGCTCAGAAGCTCGCAGAAGCCGTCATAGATGAATGCAAAAAGAGTGACATTAAAAATGTATTAGAACCTTTTCTTAAAGATTTATTAAAGATTAACGAGGCAGAAGTTACCGTTGGTAAGCAAGGCGTGGGATGTAGAGGCGCAGGAGACTTTTTCGTTCATAAACTCATAACAGAGCTATCAGAAACTTCAAAAAAAGCGTATCTATCTCCGAGTTCTTTAGACGATGCGGGCGCAATAAGATTAGCAGATATTACTAATTTTCAGGGTCAATCATACAACGCAGAAGATTTAATAGTTGTTTCTAAAATGGAAGGTATACACTCTCGTTTAAGTGATTTTCCGTTTATTTGTGGATTTCATGTTACAAGAGCTTGCCTTCGCGACTTGTATGTCAAAGGTTCAAAGCCCGTATCTATAATGATCGATGTACATCTTGGAGACGACGCTGATATTGGTAAATTATTTGATTTCATGGCGGGCGTATCTACTATTTCAGAACTAATGAATGTACCCATCACTGCAGGTTCTACATTAAGGATTGGGGGCGACATGGTCATTGGAAATCGGTTTGTTGGAGGAATTAGTGCCGTTGGTCTTGCAAGCAAGCGACTCTTGGCGAGGAAAAATATTCAACCAGGGGACAAGATTTTAATGACGGAAGGAGCAGGTGGGGGAACGATTACAACCACAGCGATTTATTCTGGAAATCCCGATGCCGTCAAACAAACAATGAATATTAAATTTTTAAAGGCTTGTGAAAAAATACTTAAATCTAATTATTTGGAAGATATTCGAGCAATGTGTGATGTTACAAATGGAGGGCTTAGAGGAGACTTATACGAGATTAATTACGAAGCCAATTGTGGTGTTGTTATACACGAAGAAGAAGTACGAAAACTCGTAGATCCCATCGTTTTAGACTTATTAGAAAAAGTTGGAGTGGATTATTTGGGAGTTTCACTTGATTCATTATTGATTTATTGTTCAAAAGAAATTTCTGATAATATCATTCAGGACTTAACAGATATTGGTGTAAAATGTACGGAAATAGGAGAGGTTAACAATTCAAGAGAAATTACCATGATATTTAGAGAAAAAGGTAAAGAAACGATCCTCCCTCGATTCAGAGAGTCTGCTTATACAAAGATAAAACAGGTAATAGGAGAAGACACTCCAGAAAAAATTCAATTTATGGAAGAAAAGGTTCAGGAAGCTGCGAAAAAAGCACTAGATAAAAGAAGGAGAATGATATCTTTTATTACAGATTCATAATTTTCTTTTTAATACTTCGTTCATAGAACCCGATCGAAATCCCTCCATATCAAGAGTTACATATGCAAATCCTAAATCCTTTAATTTATCGACAATTACAGACATTACATTAGGATCTAAGATTTTAACAAGCTCTTTTCTAACGATTTCTATACGAGCGATTTTATTATCGTGGTGTCTTACTCGCACTTGTTTGATTTTTAGAAGATCTTTTAAAAATTTTTCAGATGCATTTATTCTATCTAATTTTTCTTCGTCAATCTCTTGACCATAAGGGATTCTAGAAGAAAAGCACGCCATTGACGGTTTTGATTTTACATCGAGGTTAAAATAACCGCAAATAGTTCTAATTTCTTGTTTGGAAATTTTACAAATCAAATAAGGTGTATTTACAGAAAGTTCTCTGAGGGCTTGCATTCCTGGGCGGTAATCTTGGAGATCATCGAAGTTAGTGCCATCCAAAACCATATTATATCCCTTTTCTTCTTTAATTTGAATAATTTCGTTGTATAATCCCTTTTTACATATATAACACCGATTTTCTGGATTTGATCGGAAATCTTCAACTTCTAAGGGGTTTCTTTCAATAATGATGTGAGGGATATCGTATTTAATAGCAAAGGCTTTAGATTCATCGATCTCTTCGCTTGGATATAAAATTGATTTTTCCGTGACGAGAAGAGTTTCTTTAGCGTATTTATGGGACATGTATGCTAGTAGAGAGCTATCGACGCCTCCAGAAAACGCCACTAATACTTTTTTTCCAGTTAAAAGATTTTTTAAACAATTTAATTTTTGCTCGAGTTCCTTATTTAATATCATCAATAATCAATTGTGCAAGTAAAACATGAGTTAAAAGAATAATGCTGATATATCATAGAGAACCTGTATAAACAACAAATCTAACGATTCTTGAACTCATTTATGAATTTCTTTGAGAACAAGATGGATATGGTTTATATTTCATAATACTCGAACTTCTTGTGGTTTGTATATTTTAGATTCGCCATATTTTTTGTACTTCTCCACCACCTTTTTTAAGTGATAGACTGAAAACATATATACATCCGATTTAAACGCCATATCGTCGACACTTCTTACAATTTCTTGAAGTGCATCCTGAAATCCTTCCAACATCAGTATTGCTTCTTCTATATTCATTCTTGGGATTATTGACACCTCGAGAAGTATTATACAAATTCTAACTGGCAATATCATGATTAATGTTTTGTTACTGCTAATTAAAATTAAGTAGAAAGCAATTTGACATATTAATTGCTTCCTTAATAGATAATGATAATGCCATTATTTAAACCTTTCCCTTTTTTCGTGCGAAAAGCAGGACATTGAAAAGAGACACGGTAAAGATTATTTTATTCCATATTTAAACTCGTATTTAACAATATTAACCTTTTTTAATACAATAGGAATATTGGTTCAAAATGGAAGGTCTATCATCCTATAGGATATTTTATGCAGTATAAAAATTGGACTCCAATAATTTTTAATACATAGGATTGCATAGTATAATTATGGATACAGTATTATATGACATACAATATCGTGATAAATTAAGTATCAGAAGAGGTGATAAAATAGTGATAAAAAGGATAAAGGACCCAAATCCAAAGTCTTTGATAGGTACTGATGCGAATTTTAGAGATTTTATTGAAAAGTTTGAATCTGAAATAAACAGGGGAATAAGCACATTATGTGTTCTTTCGGTAATAAAGAACTCAGGACTACCAGGGATTCACGGTTATCAAATAATAAGGGATTTAAGTGAAAAAACGGACGACATCCTTATAATCGAAGAGGGTACTCTATATCCCTTATTAAGAAAGGTCGAAAAAGAAGGTTTCATTGAAGCACGAAGGATTGAAGTAGATGGAAGATTAAGAAAAAATTATTTCATGACGGAATCAGGACTTAAAGCTTATAACAGGATGGAAGGATTTTATTCAAAACTTTCAGAGGCAATTTCGCCGCTTTTTGGTGTGAATATTACGCTAGAACGACAATTTTATTATTGCCCTGATTGTGCAAATAAAATAAATGTAGAAGAATATCTCGAAAACGGACTGCGATTTTGTGACATCTGTGGTCATAATATTGAAAATGAACTAATAGAAAGAGGTTTGATAAAATGAGCGAAAAAAACATGCAAAATCTTGTAAACGATTTTCTAAAGGAGGTTAAAGCTAAACTTCCCGAATGGATTAAGGACAAGAAGGACGAGTTGCGCGATGTCTTGGATCAACTTGAGGAACACATATGGGACAAGGCAAGCGAACTTTCAGATACAAGAGAGCCAACTGAAGAATCTGTAAGCCTGGCAATCGCACAAATGGGCACGCCTAACAACATTGCGAAAGAATACAAGAGAAGGGGAACTCCAAAATATTTTATATCCGAAGAATTGTTTCCACTTTACAAAAAAGCGCTATTAATAGTCTTATCAATAATAATAGCAATTAATGTCATTTCAGTGGTAGTAAACGCAATACTTGGAACCTGGGAAAATTTTTCGTTCAATATTTTTGGAGGATTGGCAATGGCATTTACCGTGATCACGCTTATTTTCGTTGCCTTGTCAATGGAAGGATATTTTCCCGAGGATTTTAAATCCAAGGTAGAAATCAAGAAACTGGAAAAAGAAATGCAAAAAGCTAAGGATCTTGGCATGCCGGTCTCGCCCAAAACGGGAAAGCAATTAAAGCCTTTCGTTAAGCACGGAGGAAAGATAGCGGAAGGCATTTTTGGAATGGGTATTGGATTTATACTCATTATACAACCCTTTGTTGGGATTGAGAATTATTTCGATTTGAATCTTTTAATGATCCTAAAGATATGGGGTTTATTATCAATATTCGAGGGCACTTTAAATTTAAGCCGAGGAATTATAGGAAACAGCAAGCCACAAACCCATCAAATCATCTTAGGAGCAATAATGTGTTCGAAAATAACGGGCGCACTAATGTTT
>JAEOUI010000307.1 GCA_016839425.1 Promethearchaeota archaeon | reverse complement strand
ATAGTTTTATTTCTTTTTAAAAATCAATTTTTTATACTTCACATCTAATATGTAAAAAGCTTTTAAAGCCTTATTTTTTTAAAATAAATAAAAAAGTAAGTTATTGTTCATTCTCAATATTTTCCTTGAGAATTAAATCAATAAATTCCAATGTTTTAAATTCTTTCTTTAAGAATTCTTTTAAAGCAAGTCTAATTGCTTCGGATCTACTTGGAATCAATTTGAGCGAAATTAATTTTTGGATGATCTCGTCATATTGGTTCGGTATATTAATAGTAATATTTTTCATCGATTCGTTTAAATGTTCGCCCGAATTACTAAATTGATGCCTTTTTGCATATTCTTCTAAGAAATGTGCCATTGTAACATCTCCCTTGTTTTTTAAATTAAAAATGATGATGATAGCTTATAATAAACTCAAGTAAAATAGCTGGTATTTGATATTCCCTATACTATTTTCGCTTTTCCTTTATATTACTATTTAGTAATTACTCTTTTATAAAATTATCCCTTATTTAAAGCGCTTATTTAATGTAGTCCATATCAGATGCACGATTTTCAATTTGCAACCGATAAATTAATAAGTAACTAAACAGCTAGCAGTCATTATTTGAAAATTGATGAACATATAATAAATTGACATTTAATAGGGATTAAAATATCAAAAGCAGTATTTACTTTCTATCCTGCTTTTTTACATATCTACCACGGGTTTCAATAACAAAAATGTTATTTATGATTTCTTCAGCATTATTAAGGTCATTAATGCGGTATTCTGTTTTATAACCCTCTAAAAATGCTTGAAAGCACATTTCATGCAAGTTACCATGAGAGGATTGTAAAACGCGTTTAAACAAGTGTAGATCAACGCTTTTATCTTCGATTGTATCTGAGTAATCGTGCAAACCAAAATCAATCAGAAATATCTTTTCTTCAGGGGTGATTATTATATTTGATGTCGTGATATCGCCGTGAATGTGACCATTTAGGTGGAGTTTTGCAATGAACTTACCAATTGTTTTACAATAATTTTCAAGTTTTTCATCTTCAAGTGAGTCCATTAAATCCTTTATTTTCTTTCCTGGAATAAATTTCATCACGATCGTTGATGTGGTTTGATCAACATCGTACACTTGGGGACAATTTACTCCATAAGTCTTTACTTTAACAAGAGCTCTGGCCTCATTAAGCGTTCTTCTTGTCCTGATGATAGAATCAAGTTGTTCTATACGATATTTTTTTGCAATCCGTTGCTTAAAAATGACATCTTTTTCAAACCACTTTCCTCTGAATAATGTTGCTTCGGCTCCTTTTTGAATAATCTCTTGTTTAATTATATCACTTTCCACTCAATTTTCCCTCCAAGGAATACTAATGTTATCCATTCGTTCTTTTGGTTGTATTACTGTTTCAGAGATGTCGTGGCCTCCCGTAGCTAAATAACGGAGTATGCCCGTCCAACCTATCATAACGCCATTGTCTCCTGCAAACTTAAGGGGGACTACTTCGAACCTAGCTCCATGATCTTCGCTTATATCTCTTATCATCTCCTGTAATCTTCGATTCGCAGCAACTCCACCTGTTAAGAGTACTTCAGTTTTTTTTGTATGTGCTAAGGCTCGTTCGGTAACTTCTGTTAACATGGAAAAAGCTGTTTCCTGAAGAGAATATGCTACATCGTTAAGGGTGTATTTAGATCCAAAATTCTTTGATTCAATCAAGCGTTTTGCAGCAGTAAAAAGGCCTGAAAATGATAAATCCATCCCTTTTACTATATAAGGTAATTGAATGTATTGTTTAGACTCAAGGGCTAATTTTTCTATTTTTGGTCCTCCTGGATGGGCAAGATTGACTACTCGTGCAAAGGAGTCGATCATATTTCCTATTGGTAAGTCTAGTGTTTCACCAAATATTTGATATCTATTAGATTCAAAAGCGCTAACAATAGTATTCCCTCCTGAAACATATAATGTAAGTGGATCTTCAATATTACACATTAATCTTCCGATTTCAACATGGGCTACGCAATGGTTTACGCCAATTATAGGTATATTAAGTAGTTGGCTAAGCATCCGAGATACAACGGCTCCAATCTTTAAAACGGGGGCTAAACCAGGGCTTTGACTAAAAGCGATGAGATCAATGTCTTTTATAGAACAATTAGCTTCTGATAAAGCTTTTTGGATGATCTTTAAGAAATTAGCAAGATGTTGTTCACGAACTTGTACGGGATGTAAACCTCCCTTGTCAGGAACGAATATGTCGTTTATTCTACTATAAACAGTTCCATTAAAATCAATAATGCCAACTCCAAAAGTATGGGCTGTGCTTTCAATTCCAAGACATATCTTTTTATTGAATTTCATATAAAAATCCTCAGTACGGGCTCAGTATTATGTGAAATTAAAGAAATAAGAATTAAAAGCGCAATAGAAATAGTCTACTAAAATAGCTTTAAGATCATGTTGATTTCGTGCGCTTTCTTGGAGATCGTCTCGATGAAGTCTTGCTAGTACCCGTAGAAGTGGTTGCTTTTCCCTTTCTTTTAAATACAGTATACCCACAATGTCCACAACTCGACCTGTCGTAATGGTCTCCCAAGAAATAACTTGGTCCGCATTTAGGGCAAGCCCTATGAGTTCGAACTACTTTATTTCCTTCAATTTGATAATATTTTGATGCGTCTTTCATATCTATCATGTAAAATTTTTTTTTGATTATTCTTGATTAAAAAGGTGCTTATAAGATTCCTTCTTTCTCTTGAGTTGGTAAATTTCGTTTCTCTTTTCTTTTGGTAAATTTCTTACTCTAATATGAAAAGGCTCGAAATATTCCAAATCCTCAATTTTATCGTAAATATATACCTTGCCCTTGGAATGAGAACTACCAAAATGAGATTCGATTTTTTTCATGATAGTTAGTTTGGTATCTAAATTTTTCAAGGCGCAGATCTTATTTTTAACTTCCATTCGATTGGGAGTGCTTGCTCCAGGGTGTTCCAAATCGAATTTTATTTCGGTCCTGTCTATTAAGGGGTTTTTCTCTTCCTTAACTATATTTATTTTAAACGACATGCCTTACAATACTTATTATATTATGTTCAAAATTATGAAAATATATTGGTGTATTTAAGATAAAATTTTTGTTTTTTACAGACGCTATGAATTCTTTTTTACCTAAAATCCATAAAAGGAATATTGGAATACATTGCTCAAATCTTATAAAAGAAAATGTTCCTTATCTGACTCTTAAGGCATATTTGCCGGGAATAAATATCTTAAGATATTCTGCTATTTTTGACTCTTTTGGATCAATTATTATTACTTCTCCGTTGTAATCGTCGCTCAACGAATGAGTTTTACATTTTGGACATATGTTTTCGTTTTTCGTTATCAAGTGACAATTTTTACAAGCTCTTTCTTTCATATTTGTCATTCCTCATTCATTTATCCGCTTTCTTCTGCGGCAGGTTTTGCGTCGTCATCATCAGAGAGGTAATCTTCTAGATCTTGTTCGATCCACTCTATTTTTCCTAAAAACTTTTGTCTCATTGTCAAGCCTAACTTGCCGCTTCTTCCCGTTCCAAGGGATACTGCAATAATCTTGGCTCGTACTTGATCGTTCACTTCTAAAATTTTGCCTGTTTCTTTTCCTATAAATCGATTACTAACTTGCTCGTATGAGATATAATCGTCGCAAATTTGTGACACATGCACTAATCCATCTAATGGTCCCATCCGGATAAAACTTCCAAAATCAACGATTTCAACCACATCTCCTTCAATGACTTCAGAAATTGAGGGTTTGAAGGCTAAAATTGTAAATTCAACTTCGTGAAAGGTATTTGCATTTCCAGGGATGATAATTCCGGGTCCAACGTTAAGAACATCAACAACGGCTATGATAAAACCGAAATCTCTTGTAATAATCCCTTCAAAATCCTCGCTAAGAATTATTCTTGCTGAAATTGTTTTTTCTTGATCGAATAGAAAAGGAGGGATTTCGATTTTTGACCGAATAGTGTATTTCACAAACATTGCTCATTACCAAGTTAATTAAAGAATTTTTAAAGAAGCGATGATGATAATATTTTTTATTTTCTTTCCTCATCAAAATTTGAATGTATTGATGATGTCTAGATAATATCTTGAATACCACATGAAATTAATAATTTTCGTTTTCCTTTACTTTTGATGTGGAAAGTTAGATAAAAATTATTTTAAATTAATTTAGCAATCTTTTCACAAGTTCGTTTTGCGTCTAGTAAAATCAAACCAAGCCTAATATCAATAGTTGTAGAGACCGTAAGTACAGCGTTCCTACCTGCACTCAGCACGATGAGATATCCATCAGAACCCTTGATATATATCTCCTGAAAATCACCTTTACTCATTTCATGAATTGCTCTCTCTGCGAGCGATAGAATAGCAGCAGTCATTGCAGCTACTCGAGTTTCATCTACATCTGCGGCTAATGCCGACGAAATTGGTAATCCTTCCACGGATACGATAGCGGCAGCCGTGACCTCTGGCATCGTAGATAATAATTTCCTTAATAGAACATCGAGAGTTTCAGGGGTATCAGACATGATTTATATTCTCCTTAATTTTACTTAGTTACGCAAAATATTTTTAGTATATCTTATAATTGAAATTTTTTATTTATATTTTTTTTTATTTAGGAAACATGTTGTCAATATAATGATAAAAAATATATAAAATCTATATCTAGTTCGTTTTTTTTTTTAGAACAATTATTGATTATTATAGTATTAAAACGATTATTTAAAATAGCGTTCAATAATAGGGTCAGTCTTTTCCAAAAACGCATTGATCTTACCCTTAAAATGCGTCAAGTCGTATTCAAATTCTTTTTCAAATGTTTTCATAAATATTTCCATTTTCTTAAATAAAATGGGTAAAAATTTTGTAGTTGTAAGGGCTATATTTACATGTCTTCCGTAAGTAAATAATATTTTTGAGTTTTCCTTATCTATTATGCGCAAATTCTTTTTTTCGTTGGTGATTTCCGAAATAAGTGCCATTATACCAGTTAAACCGCTAGTGATCAAATCTTCTGAAGGTAAGTGGTCTATCTCGGATAAATCTATAAAATCCTTGTAATATAAACAAATAGAATTCTTGTTAAAAATGTAGATGCTTTTTATCGCATCGGCCCAATCAGCTTCTTTTGCGGATAATATTTCTGGAAAAGGCATCATAAATAATAACATGACTATTAACAAGAAAATATTAAACCTATTTTTAATTTCAGCAAACCATGCTAGCGATGGATGAAGTTGAGATATTTCCGTAAAAATTCCTTTGACAAGTGCTCCAAAACAAACTGAAATTATTAGGAAAAATAAAAAAATGCAAAATATAGCACCTCTATATTTAATAGTGTCTCTTTTTGTAGTAAAATCACCTGTAAAAGTAAAAAGCACGACAATGCAAAACGGAATCGTTACACTGATAAAAATTTCGGAAAATAAAGACCCAAACAATCCTTCAAATATAATTATTACAGACATGTTAAATAATCCCGCAGAAAAACACCATTTGCGACCATTATTATCGAGAGAAATACCTGTTAAAATTAAAAAAAACACAAAAAGACTTAAGTATAATAAGGAAGACGAAAAATAATTGAAATTCAATGGATAGGAATACCCTATTATAAATCCTAACATTATGAATGTAAATAGATAGCCATTAATGGGTTTTTGAAACAAGATTTCTCGGAGTTTTAGCCTTGATGTTAATCTATCTTTTGTTTCTACATACGAATACTCTTTTACAATATATAGATAATTAAAAAGAACATAGCAGAGTTTTACTCCAAAAAGAATCCAAAAATTTTCAGACGCAATTGTAAAAACAATAGAGGCAATTATGACAGCAAATCCAAATAAATATCCTGTTAAACGTCCTCTATTCAAAATAGTCGATTCGTGAATTATGACAGTCTGCAAATCAGTTATATATATAGTAGATGCAAAAATAATCAACATCGCTCCAATTAAGCGAAAATATTCTTCTTGAAAAGCAGCAAAGACATCCCCAGCGATAATTAAAATCGATGTTATTACAAGTAGATTCATTCGATTTTTAGAATAATCAACAATTAAACCTGCAAAAATAATCGATATTAACAAGGTAATGAGAATAGTTACTAATGTCATGATACTGAGATCAATAAAGACCAATAAAATTATAGTTTCAACAGAAAGCGTATAAAAGAAGAAGCCCGACAAGAAATAGAAAAAACCCTTTACCGTGATGTCGACATCTCGCAATAGGATGTCGTGCAATAAGAATTTTAGTGATTTTTTCATTTCAACCGCAGATCCTTTAGCTATATAAATGAACGCCGTTTAAAATTTTTTTTGGTTTTAATTTGTATAAAAAGCTATTTTATTGAATATATTCAATTCTGTTTACTTTTATAAAAAAATCTAATAATGATTTCTTATTTTTAATATCATTAAATTAATATAATTTCAAAATATTATGTGGGAACTCGTAGTAATTTTATATAACATTGTAATTTCGTTATTATTCTTCTCTCT
>JAEOUI010000306.1 GCA_016839425.1 Promethearchaeota archaeon | reverse complement strand
TCCGAGAAAAATGAGGATTTTGACAGCGCTGCTACTAATTATTTCAATGCGGGAGAATTATTTAAGATTCTTGGCAATTTAGAAAGGGCTTATAAATACTATGTCCGAGCGGGAAGTAATTATTGGGATTTAGGCGATGCCAACCTCGCAACCGAGTGTTTTTTAGCCGCTTATGACATCGATTTAGAAGGAAATCTTGATGTAGATCGCTTCGATATTTTTAATAGAATTGTATCTGGATTGAACAAGATAGCAGAAGATGGATTAAAAGACGAACAATTCTTCATGGCTGCCTCCCTTATCTTAGAAGGCGTTAAGTTTTACGAAAAACTCGACGATGCCGACGATCTCGTCCTCAGAGATATGATGAGAAGCGTATTCAAGTATTATTACAGGGCAGCCAACTTGAAACAAGTAGGTTTTTCTCACATCGTACATTCTTATGTAATTGCATCCCTATCAAGTATTTTAATAGGAAATTCAAAAAGGGCTAAAAGAATTATGTCAGAAATTGAATCTCAAGGCTACACGGTTAGCATGTATAAGAAGATCGTTGAAACGGTCATATCCTGGCTTGCTGAAGGGAAAGAGATAGTATTAGAAAATTTTCCATATCGCTACAAGCGCTTGATGAGCGTGTCCGAAGACATTCTATACCTACTTAATTTATTTAAAAACGAAAAATTATATCAAAGAACGCCGAAATCGCGCAAATATCATGAATTTAAGCAATGAACCAAAAATATTGATTTGTTTTGATTTAGACTTTACACTCATCGATAACAAGGAAGGGATAATTAATTCCTTCATCCATGCTTTGAAAAAATATAATATTAAAGAAATTCCAAGAAATAAAATTAAAAAAATGATTGGTCTTCCTTTAAACCAGATGTTTGAATCTATCAGTGATTACGATTCTAACATTCTTTGTATTGCATTTAGAGACTACTATGGAAAAAAGGGGATATATCAAGTGAAATTATATCCAGATATCAAGAAAATGTTATTATCCTTAAAAAAGAAATCAATAAAATTAGGCATAATCACATCAAAAAAGCAGGAAATGGCAGTTAAATTGTTACAATATTTGGAATTAATTGATGTTTTTGAGTTTGTTATGGGAGAAAGCAAAACAATCAACAGCAAGACAGATCCCAATATTAAAACAATACTTATTAATAATTATCCTCAGTACGAATTTATCGTTGTTGGGGATCATCCTAGCGATGTAAAGCTTTCCCAATTGTTGGGATGCCCTTTTATTGGTGTTTTGACGGGAAGTCACTCGCGAGAGGATTTGGAAAAAATTAACAACAACAATTCTTTGATTCTTGGAATTGCAAGTGATATCACTCCCGATATAATATATTCTTTCTTTGATTAGATGACAAAACCCAATTATTCTTTTTCTTTACGATTTAATCTTTAATAAATAGGAAAAAATAATACTTGTTTATCAAATTTTATGATAACAATTAATATTTTTGATCAAGGAGATTCGTGATTTTAAGCCTTCTAAACACCTTTAGTAAAAAAAATGCGTAATTTTTACTTGTGTCCCCTTCTGAAAGGGCAAAGCTTTTTAAAGATTGAAGATGAAATTGTTTATTAATGTTTTTTAAAATCCGCGGATTTTAAATACGTTAGTAAAAATGTTTAATGGTAATAATATTAATATAAAAACATACCAATAAAAAGGTAAAAAAACTATGGAAAGAAATGCAAAACGAATTTTAGCAATAGTTATCATCGCCGTTATAGCCACGGGTGGTATAATTGGAGTGTGGTTCCTTTTAAGCACACCTCCCACTAGCGACTGGGAAACGCCTGGTGTAACAGGCATTCCAGAAAGCCAATGGATCAAGGTCGGCGTTATAGGGCCTGCGACTGAAGCGCAGGGCATCCATCAATGGCAAGGAGCTTGGTTGGCCGCCTACGATGTAAACACCAATGGCGGAATTGATGTTAACGGAACGCAATATTACTTCGCCGTAAGTAAAGAAGATACACACGAAGCATCAAGTAGCTATATTGCATCCCAAGGAACGGACGCCGTGAATAGGTTGATCCAAGTCAAGGGCGCAGATGTATTAGTTGGTGGCTTCAGGACCGATAACTTATTAGGTTATATGGAACGAGTTATGGAATTAGAAACGATTATGATGGGTACGGGTGCTGCTGACGATGTTATCTGCTGGGGTCAATCAGCTTCTACTGGAAAATCCATAAAAATCAATGCTTCGGATCCAACTTCTACTGAACACCAGAAGTACAAGTATTACTTCCAAGTAGGACCTCACATTTCCACATTCCAAGGTGCGGACATCATCACTGCAATCTTGGAGGTTGCTCTTGGACCCGCTATAGGTTATACTCCTGATACTTCTGCTTGGGCATCTGCTGCCTTACATCAAGCAATGTATCTCAATGGTACGGCTCCAGAATATGCAGCTTACGAAACCGCTACTCCTGGTATGTTAACTAACATAAGAATTTTCAGGGAAGACTTGTCGTGGAGCGTTAGCTTAGCTAGAGCTATCGAGGACAATGCTCCATTCCCTGTTTCTTGGGTTAACATTTCTGCAACTGCCGATGTTGCAACTTACGACGCAGCTTGGGACGATGTGATTGACGACGAAGTTCAAATGGTCATCCCAATCATTTCGTTCGAATCATCAATTTCGATGATGAAGTCGTATGCCAACAAGCAACCCAAAACTTTAGTAATGGGAATTGATGTCGAGGCACAAACATCCGAATTTGCGGAAGCCACGGACGAAAAGTGCAACTTCGAAATCTTTTCTGCTGCTGCCTCTGGTTTGGACATGGCAACTGCCGAAAATACGCACGCTTTCTACGAAGATTTCGTTGCAAAATGGGGACATGTTCCGCTTTACACGGGTTCACATTCCTACGATGCGATAATGTTATTGAATTACACGATAGACAGGATTCAATCGTTAGATACCGATGATATCATTACAGGTTTAGAAACTAACGGACCTCTTACTGATGTAATAGTTGCATCGAAGCATTACATGTTCATGGAAACCCACGATCCTATGCCTACTTATATAGCCAACAGTATTGGCTTAGGAACTGGATGGTTCGAAACGGCTTTTGGACAATGGCAAGATGGCGAGCAAGTTCCACTTCCTACGGGAACCTACACGCCTACATTGGCTAACGGTAACTTCATTCACCTTCCAACATGGGGTATTTACGGAATTACCACGGCATAAGTAGCTCTCATTGCTAAACAAAAAGATTTATTAAATACTTTTTTTTTTATTACTTAATTTTTTACTATTTAAAAATTTGAATGAAAATGAAGATTAAAGCATATATTTGGAGTTAGATCATGAATGATTGGAGCTGATATAGTAGATATTTTAGTCAATGGAACAATGTACGGAGTGGTGGGTGCACTTCTTGCAATGGGCTTTTCGTTAGTTTATGGTGTAGGCGGTATTTTAAATCAATCTCACGGAGCGTTTTATGCCTTATGCGCTTATCTCGTTTATAGTATATTACCTCGAGATAATTATAGTTTCTATTTATATGCCGTGCTTATTGCTTTACTAATTGCTGCAATAATTGGTGCACTTGCGTATCAAGGACTTATCAAAGCTGTTCAAGATCATGAAGTAAGCATCGTTATTATAACATTTGCACTTGCTTATTTCTTCGAACAACTATTTCTAATCCTATTTGGGTCTTCTAGTTTATCCTTGCCTCAAATCGATTCAATTGTGCCGGGAATACCAACAAGCGTTCCTTTTCTGGGGATATTCCTTCCTATGCAAAATATCCTTGCATTCTTTGTTGGAATCATCGCGATTGTTGCAACTCTTATTGGTGTAAACAAATCGAAATTGGGCCAATCCATAAGAGCTGTTTCACAGGATCGTGAGGCCGCCCAAATGATGGGTATCAACGCAAACAGAATGTTAATGTATACAATCGTTTTATCGGTTTTACTTTCGGGAATAGCAGTCGCAATTCAAGTGCCCAACGAGTTTATAGTTCCGGATATGGGCTGGCAAGTGCTTACTTTCTCGTTTGCGATCGTAGTACTTGGAGGATTGGGAAGCATGGGTGGTAGTATTGCTGGGGCGTTCATACTTTCATATATTCAAAAGATAGTTGTTGTATTATTTGGATTCCAATGGGAAGGATTAGTACCTGGCATCGTTATAATCGTCATCCTAGTTATCAGACCACGAGGTTTATTTGGAAAAAAGGAGAGAACGTGAATATGCATGAGAATGTTAAAAATGAAAAAAAATACAAAAGAGGATTTGATATAAAATGAGCACTACTACTTTAAGTCAAACAAGCAAATCAACTCATCGTAACCGACACTTGAAGGAAATTTCCACATCTATAAGTCGATTTAAATCAAAAGTAATTTCTTTTAAAGGAGGCTTGACGATATTTTGTTTTTTAATATTGTGTTTGCTTCCAATTATGTGGTCGGATACCGCAGGAAGTTATTACTTGTGTTTTATGGTTACGGCAATGTTATTGTCGATCTTGGCTGCGAGTTGGGACTTTTTAGCGGGGTATGCAGGATTAATAAGCTTTGGTCAAGCGGTATTCTTTGGATTTGCAGGTTACATATCTGGCATGATGTTCCGATTTTATGGGTGGATGAAATTCCCTGCAATATTATTTGGAGCTTTTGCATCAATGATTTTTGGACTCGTTATTGCCTTAGTGTGTTTGAGATTGAAAGGGCCTTATTTGGCTTTAACATTGTTATCGCTTGGAATTACAATGCAATTGTTATATAGCATGCAATCTATGGCAAAATGGTTCTATGGTGTTGAAGGTATCACGCAACTTTCTCCAATATCATCAAATGCAATCGAGGAATATTTCATCGTTTTGGTGATAATGGTAATTTCTCTTGGAGTAATGAAAATATTTGGCCAATCTAAATTCGGAACGGTATTAAACGCAATCCGAGACGACGATGTTGGCGCAGAAGCATCAGGTATTAACTTGACAAAGTACAAGACGATGGCTTTTATGGTAAGTAGCTTTTTTGCTGGTTTAGCTGGTGCAATATTCGCTTTTCATAATTACAGTGTGAATCCATCGAATTATGGGGCAACATTTTCCTTTTATGCCATTTTAATGGCAGCAATAGGTGGATTGGGAACGATATCAGGTGCAGCTGTGGGCGCTTTTTTATTCGTAATTTTAGAGCGAGTATTATTGGAATTATCTCAGATGGCAGTGATTCAGAGCGTTCCGTGGCTTGCAGCAATGTTTTCGGCTGGACCACTATTTTTCTTTTCGATTATTTTAATTATTATAATTCGATACGCTCCCAACGGAGTTCTCAATCCAGCGATTGAAAAATTACGATTAGCTTGGGAACTATTAAAGGGGAACTAAACTTGAGGTGAACTAGAAATGGGTAAAATAATAGAAGTAAAGAATATCACAAAAAAGTTCGGTGGTCTGACAGCCGTAAACGATGTTAGCTTTGAAATTAATCGCGGAGAAATGGTAGGACTAATCGGTCCAAATGGAGCTGGGAAAACCACTCTTTTCAGTATCATATCGTCATTTGAAAAACCAACTTCGGGAAGAGTTTATTATGATGGAATAGATATAACGAAAAAGAAACCATTTAGAGTCGTGAATATGGGTCTCGTTAGGACTTTTCAACTAGTGAGATCGTTTAAATTTTTGTCACTCCTTGATAATGTGGCTGTATCGTGCTTATCTAAAAGAGGCAAAAAAATGGCTCGTGAGGTAGGTGTTGAAGAACAAGCAAGCATCATTTTAACACAGGTAGGACTTATAGATAAGGCAAGAATCCCTCCCGTCATTTTACCACACGGAGATTTAAGAAAATTAGAAATTGCTAAGGCTCTTGGAAGTAATCCCGAAGTATTATTGCTTGACGAACCTTTTAGTGGCTTAGCCCAAGACGAAAAGGAGAGCTTGAAAGAATTAATCCTAAAATTGCATGAGGATGGAGTTACGATCTTTATGACGGGACATGTTCTTCGAGAGTTAATGACTCTGGTCCCAAGAGTAATTGCTATCCATCAAGGAAAACTTATTGCAGAAGGAACACCAGCTGAGGTTGCGAACCACAAGTTTGTCAGAGAAGCATATCTAGGAAAAGGTGAAACATTCATTGAACAAAAATAATAATAAAATATTTTTTATACAAAATTTAAGGAGTGTAATGATAAAATGAGCTCAGTAAAAAGCGGAAACATTCTTTTGGAGGTAAAAAGAGTGTTTCATTACTACGGAAAGGCAAAATCCCTTGAAGAAGTGAATTTAGAAGTAGAAGAAGGGAAATTAACTGCCGTAATCGGACCAAACGGTGCGGGGAAATCCACGCTCCTCAAGGTCATCTCAGGTTTGGAAGAACCCGATAGGGGTAAAGTGATATTCCAGGGAAAAAGAATTGATGGAAAGAAGGCTCATAAAGTAACAAAACTTGGAATAACTCAATGTCCCGAACGACGTCGTTTGTTTTACGATATGACTGTATACGAAAACCTTATGATGGGGGCATACACTATGAAAGACAGGTCTGTAAGAAGCCAACAATTAAAAATGGTTTATGAAATGTTTCCCAGACTTAAGGAAAGGAAAAAACAACGAGCAGGGACCTTGAGCGGTGGAGAACAGCAAATGGTTGCAATTGGTAGAGCTATAATGCCAAAACCTAAATTATTGTTACTCGACGAACCTTCTCTTGGGCTTGCTCCAAAATTTAAGTACGAAATTTTCGATGCAATCAGAAAAGTAAAAGAAATGGGTACGACAACATTATTGATTGAACAAGACGCAGCACTTACCATGAAACACGCAGATATGATTTGCGTGCTTGAAGATGGAAAAGTCGAAATGAGGGGCACTCCTGATCAGCTCGCTAGGGAACCCCGTATTAAAAAAGTATATTTGGGGATTTAACGAGGTGAAAAAAATGTCGGCACCATTAGAAAATTTATTACGAGACGCAAGATTAGACCTCATATTAGGAAGGATAGAAAGTGATCCTTCCGTTATTAACGAGGTAATAAATAGCCTTGATAGCAAGATACGATCTGTTAAATTCAACGCGATACTAATCTTAGGAAAGCTTGGAACAAATGCATCATCTGCGCTTGCAAAACTGACGGCATGCCTCGAAGACAACGATTTTGGTATTTGTCGCGAGACTATCAAGTCAATTGGATCAATGGGAAACATTGCAGAATCGTCAGTTTCAGGAATAAGCAAACTCATCACCCATAAACAAGCGGCTATAAGAAGAGAAATTGCTGTAGCCCTTGGAAATATAGAATATACTTCTGATATTGTCATATCGACCTTATTGACCGCATTAAAGGATCCGGAAGAAGATGTTCGTACAGCAGCTGCAAACGCTTTAGGGCATTTAAAGTCATCGTCCACAAATGTACTAAGCGCATTGGCAGGAAGCTTGCGAGATAATCATTGGAGAGTAAGAGCGGCTTCGGCTACCGCCCTAGGGCTTATAGGATCAACGGATAACAATTGTATTGCGAATTTAATCACGCAACTTAACGATTCTGATTGGCGGGTGAGATATAAAATCATTGATGCTCTCACGAACTTCGGAGAAAAAGCAATTCCAGAACTTGTTGTTGCCCTTAATACTATGAATTATCTAGTGAAAAAATCAGTTATTGAAGTCCTTGGAGAAATAAATACAAAAAACCAAGATGTTATAAACGCTCTTGCGCCTTTCGCCCTTAGTAGAAAGGAGGCATTGCGAGGAAAGAGCATTACATCTCTTAGTAATATTGGTGCGCCCGCAATGCCCCAGCTCCTGACGGCAATAAAGAAAGCAAGCTCTTCTGGAAAAGGTTTAAGGATCTTAATTGCTCTTGGTCTTATACCTGGCTTGGGCACCCTTTTAGGTGCATATTCTTATTTCTATACCTCGAATGGTATATTGGGTGCATTTTTAAGTTTACTTGGTGGAATGTTTTTAGGTACGCTAGCCCATTCGCGAAATAATTCTCCTGCTAACGAAAGAAGATCAGCGATTCTTTCTGGAATTGGGAGCATATCTGATGATCTTAAAGAGTTAATACCTGAAATTGTAAAGACTTTAGGGGAACTCAATTTGTTAACTCCTTATTATCAAGTTAAAGTTAAGTCCGAAAAACTCAGTATCGGAGGCAAAATAAGATATGCATTTGGATTAGCTTATAACACTTTTATGGCCTTTTTGGAAGATCCATTCAGAAAAAAAGCAAATGTACGAGTTGAACTTTGTCGAACCTTAGGGAAAATAGGACAAGGATCTCCCTTGGCTGTAAGTGTTTTAGTTGAAAAACTTTCTGATAACAAGGATAGTGTGAGACGTGGAGCAGCACTAGCTTTAGGAAAAATTGGACCCTTCGCAAATACAGCTATTCCTAACTTAATAAACATTTTAAAGGATCGAAAACCCGATGTGCGATGGAGAGCTGCAGAGGCTTTAGGAAGAATTGCCGAGGGCACACCTCAAGTGATTTCTGCCTTAGAGGAGAGGTTGTACGACAAGTACGATCATGTCAGCGCGCAAGCAGAATTTTCTCTCGAATTAATCAAAGAGAAACAATCATAATCTTTATTTTTTTTTCTTAATTTGTTTTATTTACTATAGTTTATTCATATATAGCAAATTTAAAAAGAGAAATGGGATAAAAAAAAATGAATGAAACTGTTGAAAATCCATATGCTTCAAAGTTTTGGACAAAAAATTACGATGAAGGCGTTCCTGCCGAATTTGAAGTTCCTGATATGAACATATACGAACTTGTAGATAAGGCTGCAAAGGACTTTGGTAAAAGACCTGCCATATATTTCTTGAAACAAAGAATGAACTACAAGAAATTTAAGGAGATTGTCGATAAACTTGCAACAGCTCTTGTGAATTTAGGTGTTGAGAAGGGGGATAGAGTTGGTCTTGTAATGCCAAATTTTCCCCAATATGTTCTTGCTTTTTACGGAATTTTGAGGGCAGGAGGTGTAGTAAGTGCTTGCAGTACGCTCTATACTGAACACGAGTTAATGTATCAATTAAACGATTCAGCCTGTGAGATACTAATAGCACACGACGCACAACTCGATAAAATCACAAATATCAGAGATTCCACGAGCCTTCGGCATGTGATAATCTCAAATGTATTTGATTTCGCTCCAGGAGCAAATAAAAATCCTCCAGAAATTGCTGGTACTATGCAACTTTTGAACCTTCTTAAAAACACGAAACCAAATCCTCCTACTTTTACTACGAACTCAATGGATGAAATAGCCGTACTCCAATATACTGGCGGTACCACGGGTTTACCCAAGGGTGCAATGCTAACACATCACAACTTGTTAAGTGCTGCCTTAATGCTTCACTATTGGGCTAAAAAATATTCGGTTCCAGGAAAAGAAACCGTGTTAACGCAATTACCGTTGTCTCACATCTATGGTACGACCGTTTGCTTGAATAATTTTGTCAATATCGGAGGATGTATAGCCTTAAATCCTGACCCAAGGGATCAAATATCTTTTTTCGAGGTAATTAAGGAGACACATCCCACGCATTTACCGGGCGTGCCTCGAATTTATATGCAACTTCTTGAAAGAGAAGATTTTAAGGATTATGTAAAGCGTTTTAAATCCTTAAAGTTATGTGAATCTGGTGCAGCCCCAATGCCTCACGAGATTATGGAAGAATTCGAAGAAGTAACAGGATCAAAGATTATAGAAGGATACGGAATGTCAGAAACGTCCGCTTCTGGGGTATCGAATCCCGTTGATGGGGTAAGAAAAGTTAATTCCGTGGGATTACCTGTTCCTAACATGGAATTCAAGATCGTTGATATCGACGATTACACAAAAGTCGTGCCCATTGGTGAGACTGGAGAAATTATGTTGCGAGGCCACATGGTAATGAAGGGATACTGGAATAAACCTGAAGAAACTGCTGAGCAAATGAAAGAGGATGGGTGGATACTCACGGGAGATATCGCAAAAATGGACGAAGATGGATATGTGTTTATCGTTGATAGAAAGAAAGACATGATCAATGTTAGCGGATTTAAAGTATATCCTCAAGAACTTGAAAACCTTCTCGTTGAACATGACGCAATTGATAATGCTGCTGTTATAGGTCTTCCGAATCCTGATAATCCTGGAAGTGATACCGTTAAGGCATATATCGTATTGAAAACCCAATACAACGAAAGTGACGAACTTTTAGACGATATTCAAGAGTTTTGTAGGAAGAACTTGGCACCTTACAAGGTTCCAAAGAAATACGAGTTTAGGAAGGAACTTCCCGAAACGAAACTATTGAAATTAAGTCGTAAAGATTTGAAAGACTACGAAGCCTTCCAGAGAGGCGAAGAAGTCTAATAAATTTCTTTTTTCTTTTTTTTATTTTTAATTGTAGCGTGTTGTTAGTACAAAATTTTATATAAACTTTGAATATATAAATAGAATAATTTTTGTGTTGTTTGTATAAATACTTATTATTTTAAACGAATAAATTTGAAACGGGAAGATACAGACACAAATCAATTGTCATTTTCTATAATTCAACTGCATCACACAAATCGTTTTAATTTTCTTCAATTCCTATCACAATTTGAAAAAAAATCTCACCAAGAAAATAAGGGGATAATTCGTAATTATTTTTTTTTAAATTGGAAAATAGTCCTTTTTTTAATTGTTTTAAAGATTTTTGATATATTAACAACGCATATAGGTCTTTCAACTGGTCTTGCACGAGAATCAAATGCTTTTGTCATACCATTATTAGATAATCTTGTCTTGTTATATTTAATATCGTTTTTTCCAATGGTTGGTTTATCTTTATTGAACTTTTATGTTTTTAAAGCCGAAAGACTCTCTCTTCTGAAATTGATAACGGTTTCCGGTTGTTTTTTAGCGATATTATTAATAATTACGGTTGTTAATAATATTATCGTGATTAATTTTGCGTTGTTATGAATTTTGCTTAAACATCACATAACCTTTCTATAAAAAAAGAATAAAAAACAAAAAAAAAAGAGCTTAATCTCCGCGTTCGTTAAATTCTTTCATGTATTTTTCGGGGGTCCATAAGTCTTCTACGAATTTTGGAATACCTGAACTATCTCGAGGGCCAACTACAACATAGCAATTCGCCTCGTCTTCCAAGGCTCCGCTTAACCGCGCTGCCATTCCCGGAATGACGAGAATTCTGTGTTTGACCTTATCAAAAGCTTTATACTCGGTTGAGGCTTCGGCAATGGCTGTAGCGTTAAATTGTCCTCCCGCAACAGCGCTTTCAATGCCTATTCCTTCAGAATCAACCACAAGCAGCCAGCAATCTACATTTGCTCCTTGGAGGTCTTGTTCCACGGGGATCTTAGTCATCCGGTAGTTGCTTGTGACAAATATAGGTGCCATGTCTCCAGGTTCTCCGATCTTATAACATCCGGGGTCGACTGCAGGATATATTCTTGGATCCGCAAAAATACTTTGTCCTAATGTAAGTAACGCCATAAGTGCCCAGATCTCGTCCTTTTTTTGTCCCGTGTGAAGGACCAAGAGCGAAGTATCGATTGACACCATGATGGAGCCCATAATGACTTCTTGGTATTGGTGTCTCCAGAGATCTTTATCGCCGTCCACGCTTGCTTGCGTCCAATACGCTGCGGGTACACCCATAACCGGCCACCCGGCGTTCGTATCGTCGTTTTCAATTGCCGAAGTTCTTAATTGCATGATGTTGTCGTAAGTAGCAGCTAGATTTCCGGGTCCAAAATATGTTCCTGGATCTAATACGATTCCTTTTACACCTAATTTTTGAAGGCTGGCACTCAAAGATGCTAATTCGTCCAAGCTTGCGGAAGTTGCAGCAACAGCTAAATTGTTTTGGGCTGCAAAAGAGCCTACTTTTTCCCAATTGTCCTTAGTCGCGGCATATAAAAGGGGGTTCTTGTCTTTTATTTCACCCGCGGCAGCAAGAAGGTTATCGGCGTTTAAACTACATAACACGACTGGTAGGTCGGATATGCTCGTGATTTTCTTGGCTGCTGCTTTAAACGTGTCGGCGCTTCCAGACACGCATCGCAAGGCGATTCCGCTTATTCTGAGAACGTCTCCCATCCTCTCGATCTTGACATCGTTCAAGTATTTTATTGTATCGTCCAATTCCGTACCCATATCATCCGGAATCTCGATAAAAATGCCGGTAGGGTTGTAATAGGTCAATTGATGTCTCATCAGCACTTCTTCGCCTCCAATCGTGCATTTTCGGTCTCCTACGCCAATGACGACGGGTCGTTGGGGAGGCATTGTCAAATCTTTTAACTTAGCAAGTTTCTTCGCTTGCTTGGGGTCTTGATTTAAGTGCGTGCAATCTGCCAGACCGATCTTTCTTTCTAATAAATCGGTAGCGAACGCCATGCAAGTGTCGTAACCGCAATCTTTACAGTTTGACTTGTCGAGAAGTGCGTAAATATCCAATGGACTTGCTCGTTTTCCCAATTTTTTCACATTTAATTAATAATTATTCTAATGTTTAGAAAAATCTAAATTACAATTAAAAATTTATTTTTTTTCAGCAATTGCAATGTTGCAATTTGATAATCTAATGTTAGAAACAATAATAATGTAGAACTAACAAGGAAAACTAAAATAAAAAAAAAAGAAATTAATGCCAATTAGACATTTCACATTAACAGTTTAATAAAATTCTGCCTTGTTCAATAATAGGGCTACTGCTCCGTACATGAATCCATTTACGATACCCGCAATGATTATGGAAACGATAGTCCAAGTTAATTGCGACTCATAAACACCTTCTACGAGCGTTAATGTCAAGGCAACGCCTGCGCAAATCATTGCTGCCAAGAACCAACTTCCGAACGCTTCTTGCTTGTTTTCACCAATCTTTCCAGCAACCACGGCAGCAAGCAAGCACGCCATGATATACAAGATGTAAAGTATGATTAAACCTGCAGTTAACGTTTCGGCAAAGGGATTAGCTAGCCCAAATATGATCGTATAAGGAAATGTTATTATAGGACCAAATAAAGCACCTGCCAGATTTGATAGATCGGATAACTGTGTCCCGAATTGCCCAATTTGTTCATTTAATACTAGATAAAGGACGAAACCTAAAAATCCTAATCCAATAACAGTTATAAGAGTTAATAAAAATGTTTTTCCAAAAGCCATGTTTATTTGCTCGTTTTTGTATTTTATATTTAGGTGTATGATATAGATCTCAACATTGATATAATAATTTAACCAAAAGTGTTTGATAGATTTTTAAATTAATTTCCATTCTATTCATATTTATCACCCAGCTCTTGGAATTAGATTGCGAAATTTAATTATCTAGATAAAGCTAAAAATTATAAAACACTACTCAAATTTAGGAAATGACCCGTAAAGAGAACGATTTAATCCCTGGAAAGTTGAATCACGAATTTTTAGAAAAGTTGTTAGAAAATCACGCAAATGTGTTAAAGAATTCTCGAGTGATTATGGGTTCAAAGATAGGCGAAGACGCAGCTGTTATTGATATGGGAGATAAATATCTTGTTGCTAAAACAGATCCAATAACATTTGCAACAGAACGAATTGGTTATTACGCTGTAAACATCAATGTAAATGATTTGGTTTGTACTGGAGCAAATCCATTATGGTTTCAATCCACGATTCTTCTCCCTGAAAAAAACATTTCCGAAGAATTAATTGAATCCATCTTTAAGGACATAAGCGACTCTTGTAACGAATTGGGTGTTTCTGTTGTTGGTGGTCATACGGAAATAACCGCAGGACTTGATAGACCTATTGTAGTTGGCTCTTTATTTGGTGAAGTTGAAAAGGAATCTCTGGTTTTAAGCTCGGGAGCCAAACCTGGTGACGCTCTCATTCTCACTAAAGGTGTTTTTATAGAAGGGACCTCGATTATTGCTCGGGAAAAAGACGATTATTTGAAAAAAATCGGATGTCCTAATGAATTCGTTGAAAAATGCAAGAATTACCTTTTTAATCCGGGCATTAGCGTGGCAAAAGAGGCCCTCTTGGCGAGTAAAAATTTTCGGATATCTGCTATGCACGATCCTACTGAAGGAGGCTTGATGTGTGGTATTGCAGAAATGGCGTTGGCATCAAATTCGGGGGTCGAAATCGAAATAAGAAGGATAAATGTACTCCCAGAACCTCTTAAATTAAGCAAGATATTTAATATTGACCCTAAAAATACCATATCGTCTGGATCTTTACTTATTGCAATAAATGAAGATAAGTCTCAAGATTTAATCGATTTTCTCTCGAAAAATAACATTACAGCGAAAAAAATTGGTGTTTTTTTAAATAAAAAAGATGGTCTTAAAATTAAAGACAATCAAGACAAAATCTTACCATTAAAATATTCTGAAAAGGATGAAATATCTAAAATATATAGGAGTTCTTAAGAATTAAAGATCTTTTTGGTTTTAGTCTTTTTTGAATATTAATCCAAAGATTTTTACGAAAACTTCAAAATTATTTTCAATATTTATCACTGGCAGGCCATGTGAATAATGTTCTTCTTTAAATTCCTTAGTTATCAAACCCGATATCATTTTAACTTGATCGGTTATTTGATCCTTTACTTTTTCTAATGATTGAACACATAATACGCTTGGATAATTCAAATGTTTAAATCCTTCAACAAATAGAATATCTATTTTAAGAGGACCACGAGAAAGCCATCTGATCAACTCTTCTATTGGAATATTGCGTTTTAGAAAAATAGAATTTTCGTTTTTGATATTTCTGGTTATTGAATAGGAAGCACCAGCTTCTGAAAACTTGTAAGAATCCTTTCCTGGGGTGTCAATCTCGTGAGCGTGAATGTTCTTGATAACTGCTGATTCTAAATTTAATTTTTCTTTTATTAAACTTATGGCTTGAATTATAAAATGCGTTTTTCCGCTTCCAGATGTTCCTAACAAGTGAATTATTTTCATAAAATTTTTCCAAAATCTTCTTGCGTGCTTTAAGTTGTGTTATGAATTTTCGTAAATAAAGATTTTAATAGTTAGTACCTTTATTTTACTAGCAAACTGGAGTAATAAAAATGGCGAAAAAGAAAAAAAAAATAAATAATGAGAATAAAGAACTCAAAACTGATGAAGAAAAGGAGTATGGTGTTGTTCTCTTAAAAGACAAGAAATATCAAAATAAAATATATCCTCAAAAAGGAAAACCTCCTAAGGAACAGGACGATTCGTACAAGATTGTTTAAACGAAAATCATATGCTCTCGCGAATTTTTTAAAGTTTGAAAACCTTTATTTTAAACAATTATTATTTATTATTCAATCATCTTTTTACTTTTTGTTGATTTGCATGGTTAAGACTGAACGAATTATCTTTGACGCTAATTTTTTTATCATGGCGAGGGCGATTCAATCGAGGAATCTTTTAAAAAACTTAAAAGAAGCGGGAGATGAACTTCACTTGGATTATTTCATCTCGGAAGTCGTATTCAACGAGATTAAAGCCCAAGAAAATTACAAAAATAGATTCCAAGCAATAGTGAATGTTGAACTCGTGGAGGATTCCGAAGTGAGAGAGATAAAAACATCACTTAACGAACACAATATCAGGTTTCCCGCTCAAGATCCAGATTTATCGTTGCTCGTTATTGCTCAAAGGTTATTAAGCAAGGACGATACAATTCCAACTCACCTGGTGACTGACGATTTCAAATTGGTCAAAAATGCAAGCTTGTTGTTTAAAACCAAATTAAATATATTATCACTTTCAAGTTTCATTCTAAAGATTCAACAAACTGCCTCCAAACCTCAAATGAGGAGTTATTTTAAGAATTTATGGAAAAGGAGTTTAGATTACACGCTCCATTACTTGGTTGAACGCTCGAAAATATATCCTGCAGAAGCAAAGATACAATGGTTAATGGAAAGAGCAATAACCGTAACGAAAAATAGCATTATAAGTTCAGATGCAAATATTGAGGATAGCGCCGTAAAATTCGAGGTTGGTGCTTCTAGATATTCCGAAGAAATTGACATTTGCGAAAAATACATAGATAATCAAGAACTTCCAGCGAGCAAGGAAGAAAAGATCGCTGATATTCTATATTTTTTAGCAAATTTACAAATATCTCGCGATTATGTAATAAAAGCTCGCGAAGCGATAATTAAAAACGATTCAGTAAATGCCGTGAAATTGTTAAAAAAAGGAAATGGATTTTTAGTGTCCTTGCTCCAAGTTGCCTCAGGTCAATTAAAAAGTGTGAAGAACTACGATATTGTTCAACAACTCAT
>JAEOUI010000305.1 GCA_016839425.1 Promethearchaeota archaeon | reverse complement strand
GTATTAGCTATATAGAACATCATAATTATAGTATATAAATTGGTGCATTATGGTTTAATAATCATGATTATTATGCGATTAAAACTTGGAGTTTTAACTATAAATACAATCTCAATCGATAATTGATATAAAAAAGATACACATTCATGTAAAAAAGATATAATAATGGGCATTACTACGATATATATAACAAATACTTTTGTTGAAAATAAAAAAAGGAATTCAATCCATGGAAAACACTTCGTTGTTTGAGGCTAAAATTCAATTGCTATTTTCATTGATAGGTAATGGCTATCTCAAGGATAGGCGATTATTTCGAGCGTTTTTAGACGAGAACATTGAAGATTTTGTTTCAGAAGAATATATCTATCATGCGGGATATTTTGTCGATAGACCTAGTCTTTTTTATCACAAGAATGTGGATAATTATAGGACGATTAGTGCTCCTCATATGATATGTATAATGCTCCAAGGATTATTGTTTACTCGTCCTGACGAAGACTTGCTTATTTTGGGAGCTAAAAGTGGATTTATCTCTGCTCTTGCTCATAAGCTCATTCCCGAAGGTAATATCACCATATTAGAAGCTAATTCGGATGTGGCAAAAATAACACTTGAAAATTTAAACAAATTAAAATATTCCGACAAGATAAAGGTTGTTGTAAAAAATCCTCTTGAAGGCGTGCCTGAACAACAGCCTTGGAAAAAAATATTAGTTACGGGAGCTATAACAGAGGATAAAATCTACCCCCTTTTAGAACAACTAGATCCCGATGGCGGGGTATTATTTGCACCAATAGGGAATATTGAACAAAGCCAAACTTACACGCAAATTTTACGCATTGAAAACGATTATTTTGGAAAAAAACAACTACAAGTTCAATTTTCTCCCTTGATGACAAAAGTGGAATTAGACGAATTAGAATTAGTTATGGATTTTGATGAAATGATCATGGAAGGGGAAAACCAAGAACACATCAAGCCTTCACATATTACTATAAAATATACTTCAAGTATTCTAGACGAGATAGACTTGAAGCCTACTGCAAAAATGAACCCTCCAAACCTATTAATTCAACCAAGCGATGTAGGTATAGTATTTCTCGAATACATGGATAATATCACGGAAAAGATTAAAGACAGCGAACAGGCTCGGGAAGTTGCATCCTATATCGAAAATATTAGTGTATTAATCAGTATTATTGAGAATTTCAAGGATAAGTTAAATATAAGCTTTGAAAAAATTTCTTCCTCCTTTAGTCTTATTAAAATTCCTAATAAAACCATTAATATTGACAATTTCCCAAGTTCTTCAAAAATTAATCTCAAAACGGATCAAACAATCCTTTCTTCTCTTACCCAGTTTCAACAAACAATCCGCAAGGAAGTTAACAAATTAAAATCTTAAATAATTCTTATCGATTAAAATAATAATATGGTTTTGCCATTTATTTCTGTTTTCTAGAAATCAAGGATTCCTTTACTCTATCTTCTTTTCCATGATTTCTTATAATAGGCTTTTTTAATAAAAGAATTTCAGAAATTAGCTAATCAAGGCACATTTCTTATATCAAAAAATTTTTAATTTTTCAATAATTAGAAATCTCATAACACTAAGATCATTATCATGCCCGAACTAATTACTTTTAGAAACTTTCACTATAAAGAAGCAATTGAAAAAGGAACAGAACGATTAAACGATTTAGTTGCTCCTCCTTACGATGTAATTTCTGAAGAAGAAAAACAAGAATTAAAAGAACGAGATCCTAATAATATCTGCCATATCATTTTGCCAGAATCCTACGAGGGAGCAGGAAAAAAGCTTCAAGAAATGATCGATACCCAAACGCTTGTTTACGGTGAAAGTAGATGCCTGTGCGTTTATGGTATCGATTACGAGAGACCCGATACGGGCGAAAAGATTTCGCGATATGGATTTGTTGGATTATTAAAATTAGAGGAGATATTTCCCCCTTCTGCTCGAAAAGGTATCATTCCTCACGAAGCGGTTTTTAAGAAATTTTGTGAGGATAGGCTGCAAATTATTCAAAATACTAACGCTAACTTTTCTCCTTTGTTCATGATCTATGATGGAAATGGAGCTGCTGATGAAATAATTGCAAAATACACAAAAAAGGAACCCTACTTGCAAGCAGTTGATAGAGACGGATTTACACACAAGATATGGGAAATTTGGAAAGAAAAAGATGTGAAAAAATTACAAAAAGTTGTAAAAGAACACGATATCATCATAGCAGACGGTCATCATAGATTTATTACTAGTCTTAGACATAGCAAGAATGGTGGATGCAAGTATGTAATGGCATTATTCATAGATTTTAACGATCCAGGCTTGATAATATATACTAGTCATCGGGAACTTCACCAATTACCAGTTAAGAATTTAGAAGAATTCAAGAATAATGTCAGCAACTACTTCAATGTTCTTGAAATTAATAATTACGATGAACTGAAGCTTCTAATGGATGAAAACAAGAAAAATACGGTTTTTGGATGTTATTTACAAGAGAAATATTTATTCTTAAAATTAAAAGATGAAATAAAGCCAGAAGAAGTTGTCCCAGGAGATAAATCGAAAGAATGGAAAAATTTGAGCCTGTCAATCCTTCATTCGATCTTGATTGAAAAATGCCTTAAAGTTCAGAAAGACGATGTCACGTTCGTAAAGGATCTTAATCAAGGAATTGAAAGAGTCAATCAAAATAAGATTGACGCGCTCATTATTGTAAATCCGTCTACTTTAGAAGAAGTTCAAAAAATCACGAAACTAGGAGAAATAATGCCACAAAAAAGCACTTATTTCTTTCCAAAACCATTAAGTGGTCTTTTAGTTCATGTGCATACAGATAAGATAGAATAAGATTTGTTCCATTCTAAATCTGAATTTCGAACTATATAACGCCCACTATTATCGGTAGACTATCGCTTATCATGTCTTTAAATCAAGTCTTTTCGGAATAAAAATGTTTAATAGTATCTACTTTTACTATTAGTTTGATTTAAAGTTTAAATTTTTAATTAAAATCAATAAGTGTTTGTAAATTATGGAAGAAACCACTAATCCAGAGTTGGAAAGGCTCAAGACCGAACTCTCAAAGACACAGGAAAGACTCACATCAACAACGGCCGAGCTAGGCTCGGCAAACCTTGACTTAGGCTCTCTTAAAGATGAAATCGAAGGACTAAAAGGAAAATTAAGCTTAGCTAAGGAAGAGACTAATAAAAGCACAGTAGAGCTTAATTCAGCTTTAGCAGAACGAGATAGATTGAAAGAAGAGCTGGAATCTTCAAATAGTGCTCTCGAATCCGCAAAGAATGAATTAGATAAAACCAAATCCGAACTCGGTTCAACAAGATCAGAGATAGAACAGCTTCAAAACGCGTCAAAAAGTTCTGAAGATGCTTTAGGTGGGCTTAAAAAGGAAATAGACGCTTTAAAAATCCAATTAGACCAAGCAAATGGAAAAGTATCTAGTTTAGAAAACGAAATTACCGATCTTAAGTCCAAGTTAGAAGCATCGAATGCGAATCTCGAAGAATTAAAGAACAATTCTTCACAAAAAGACGAAGAAATTAATGCTTTAAAGACACAAGTCGAAGAGAAAAATAAAAGTATCGAAGAACAATCAAAAAAGATCGAAGAACTCAACACGGAAATATATGCCTTAAAACCTGAAGCAAGAGCCGGGGAATTTACGAGCGAAGAGCGTAAGACATGTTCTAAATGTGGAGCAGTTGGGAACGACATCAAGGTAATGGACGATAAAACGAAAGTCTTGAGTTACATGAACAATATTAAGATATACGCAAAAAAAAATGTATGCAAAAAATGCGGTAACGAATGGACATAAATTTTTTTAACCTTCTTTTTTTCCAAACTTTTTAGTTTTTTTAAACAAATTAATAATAAACACTTTTTACTAGTTTAATTTGTCTTTTCAATAAATTACAATAAAAGGTTATTTTTAATTTTCCTTTATGGAACTTAAATTTTATTCGCGAGCCGATTTGGTCAACAAACGGCAATCGAATATGGGATCAACCCGGAGCCCTCTATCCCGTCGGCCGAAATGGCGTTTGGGAATGCTTTTTTCAGGATGTTGTAGCCGGCATTCACATCAGCGTTAATGAATGTACCCTCGCTCGACCGAAACAAGCCGCGGCTCACGCGCTTGCCCACGTAGCGTTCGTGCCTCTCGAGCGGCTCTCCGTCCAGGAAACTACACTTGGAAGTGAATGATTCTTCGACCAAAACGAGCTCGATCCCGACCAACTCGGCCTTGTAGGTGATCTGCCTCACAAGCTTGAGAAATGGTACCTGAGCGAAATTCTGATTGTTTCTCCGTCCGATGTTCACGCCCTGCTTCCAAGAGGGATTGTAGCCGATAACGATAACGCCGAAATCGTGCTCAACGCAATAATTCACGACG
>JAEOUI010000304.1 GCA_016839425.1 Promethearchaeota archaeon | reverse complement strand
ATAACCATAGCTCTTTGAGCGAAGAGAGGTGACCAATGGACTCTGGGAGCTTTGTAAGACTATTAGATCTTAAATCCAAGTGTTGGAGCGTTTTCAAGTCCCCGATGGTGTCCTGGAGCGTTGTAAGGTGGTTATGTTCCAAAATAAGTTTTTGTAGTGATGATAATTTGCCGATTGATTCTGGGAGGCTCGTGAGCTGGTTTTTATAAGCAAGGAGTTCTTTCAGGGATGAGAGGTTTCCTAAAGATTCTGGAAGATTCATAAGCCAATTTTTATAAATATGTAATTCTTTCAGCGAGGAGAGGTTGCCAATTGATTCTGGAAGAGCTGTTAAATTATTTATTCCCACATTTAATCTTTGCAGAGAGGAGAGATTACCAATAGACCCTGGAAGAGTCGAGAGATTATTGTCGTACACATTCAGAGTTTCTAAGGATTTTAATTTACCGATGGTATCAGGGAGATTCGTTAATTTATTACACCGAATCCATAGCCCTTGGAGCGATGTTAACTTACCGATGGACTCGGGAAGAGACTTTAATCTATTACGGTCCACCCATAGCGATCGTAAAGAGGAGAGATTACCCGTGGTTTCCGTGAGAGTTTTTATATCCTTGCCATATAAACTTAATTGGACGACATTTCCATTGCGTTCGGCATAACCGAAGGTGTTGTAATCACATGTCTCAACTCGTGGGACCGCCACATTCAGTCCGAGACAAGATTGAACAACATCGATATTCATTTCGTTATCACCCTTTACCACGAGCTAAGTTATATTAAATTTAATTAGTAAATAAAATTTTCTTTGGACAAAATGGTTCTTTCGAGTCGTATCGTCATGACGTCTATTTGATCAAATGAAAACATAGTAGTTAGAGATCGATAAGATCTTGATGGATCTACTTAGTAAGAAAAAGAAGAAGATCATGTTATAATTCTTAATCAAGCCTTCCTTCTATCATACTTTGTTATTTGTTTACTAAATGTGCCTGAAGTCATTATATCCATTCCAGAAAAGTTCTCCACCTGAAACTTTAAAGCTTCATTAGAGAAGAATTCCTTCACGCTCATTATTTTTGGTTCAAATTTAGTAATTTCTTCAGCAATCATGGCATGACATGCAAATTTACCAGCATATATCGCTTGGGCAGTAAATCTTAATACTGTCCAACCATTACTAATTAAGAATTCAGTTTTTATTAATTCTTTTTTCTTTTCTTCAGGACTTTTATAATCTAATGGAATTTTATCGCATGTAATAGCTATTTTATATTTTACAATTGCAAAATCAACTTTATAATTATCTATGTCAATCTTTGCTTCGTACAATTCTAATAATTTCTCTGGTGCAGAATTAATGAAAAATTTCTCGTAATCAGATTCACACGATTGAATTAAACTCAATTTTTTAGGATTTATCAAAATATATTACCCTAATGTTTTTAATATTTTAACTTATAAGAATATATAATTTTTGAGGTTTTTGGAGATGAATTTTATAATTCTAATATAATATTTTCAAATAAATTGTTTTCTACTTGACCAAGACTTTCAATTCGTTCATAAAATTCTTTTAGGAGCTTTTTATTATTTTTTCGTCTGCAGTGATTAAAACGGCATCCATTACCACGCTCAATCCAACATATATAATTCGCTTGAAAAAAGAATATGGAAGGAAGCGAATCTCAGATCAATAGAGTCCGTTTTGATTTGGATAAGAGTAAAATGCAACAGAACATTATTTAGTTCAAGCACAACGATTTGATATTTTGGACTCGTGCTTCACAGGTATATGCCGTGGTGCAAGAAAAGCAGAAACGGGACTGGTTTAAGAAAGAATTCAAAAAGATTTTCAAAATTCTTTTTTTTCTTTCTATTCTGTTTTGATGTGAATCTAAAACATAATTTATATCTTATTTTTTTTAAAAAACAGAGAAACAAGAGCGATAATAAATTAAATGCATTATTTTAAATAAATATTATATCAAGCTATTCTATTGCTGTTTCAGAGTTTTTTTTTTACGATATAAATCTTTAAGACTAGAATATTTTGACGAGGGATAATATGTCTAATAGGAGATATATTAGATTTAGACATCAACAAATAATTACATCAAGATCGCTGTTTGTGAGATCGAATCATTCAATTTTATACCCAATGGATTTAAATATAAGACTAGAATTTTATAATATACTTTTATTTTTAATTGACAAAAATACATAAAAAGATGAAAAATATATGAAAAAATCAAAGATTTCAAAAAGATCAAAAATATCCGCTCTTGTCGTTCTAAGCCTTATTTTGGCTAATATCATTAGTATTTCTGATGTTTTACCTTCTGTTGCGGCCGCTGATGGACCGTTAAACCTGGAAGCGGAAGTGAATGATGT
>JAEOUI010000303.1 GCA_016839425.1 Promethearchaeota archaeon | reverse complement strand
TTTTTTTAAGCGAATAAACTCACAATTAAGATCAACACCCAAAATCAATATTTTTGTTATTTTTTTTTTTGTTTTTCTTCCTATTGTGGATTTTAATAGCTTAATTAATATATCTTGTTTTCTAAAATCTGTCCATTCTCCATCAAGATCCATCAAGTAATATAAATCGTTCCATTCGTTTTCCGTGAGGAGCGTGTTTGTATTAATTCGAAAATATTTCTGAAGAATTTTTTTACTCTTTTCGATTCCTAATTGTTGAATGCGATCGAAATTTATTTGGTGTGTCTTACAAAATTGTTGAAAATTAGAATTCCAAGCGTTTAAATCGAGTTCTATATCTAGGTTTTTACAATCGTTCATTTTTAAATGCATCTCTTTTTTGTATTAATCATCTCTTGATTGTTGACCTGAATTATCAGATTTTTTTTCTAATGGAAGTATCGTTTAATTTTAAAAGGATGACTAATCCTTTATGTCTCAAACGAAAAATGTAATTTATAGAATAAATTCACATGCTCTTGCGATACAAGTAATAAATATCATTGGTTTATTATAAAACTTACGCAGTCTTTCAACTGAATGCATAAATTCACTATGTGTCCCGCGTTTAAAAGTAGATTTTGGCTTTAATTATTAATATATTTAAATGGATGACTCTAAATGGCTAGTATTTAACTCTAAAAAAGTAGAATGGTCGTGACGTTTTAAAATCAAATCTAAAATTGTATGAGAATTATAATCTCAAGAAATTGCGGTCGAATGATTTTTAAGATAAACGATGCTCTTTTTGTTCATCCTAATTTTCAAGAAATCTCTATTTCGAATCATTGCAAGTAAAAAATGGTTCATATGGATCTTTAAGGCTTAATTTTTGAATATTTATGCTGTGGATGTTTCCAAGCAGGAAAGACTAATATATAAAAATCTCGTGTCGAAATCGGAAAAATCGTTTATATTTTATTTCAAAATACTCTAAATATCTTCAATCTTTGAATCTCACACAAATATTTATATTTAAAATTTACTTCTCAAATGTATAAGGAAAAACAATGCAAAATTCAAAAAAAGTTTCGCAAATTTATATTCTAAAATTCTTGTATTGATAGAATCAGATTGGTTTTTTCTTAGCATGTGATTATTATGAAAAAACAACAAAGATTAATTATAATTTCAAATAGGTTGCCCATTCAAGTTAGTAAAGATGATGAAGGGTTGCAATTCTCTCCTAGTATTGGTGGTCTTGCCACGGGTTTAAGATCGTTTCAGAAACGGCATAATGTATTATGGATTGGTTGGCCAGGGATTGATACGGATCACTTAAATGACGAGGAAAAAAAGAAGATTGAGATTAAGCTCAGGGACGAATTAGAGTGTTATCCGGTATTTCTCACTAAAGAGGATATAAAATATTATTACGCAGGGTTCTGTAATACCACCATATGGCCATTATTTCACTACTTTACCCAATTTGTTGATTATAGAAACCAATTTTGGAAGTTCTATAAATCGGTTAACGAAAAATTTTTTGAAAAAGCGAACGAAATCTTAGAATCAGACGATATTATTTGGGTTCAAGATTATCACTTATTATTATTACCTAAATTAATAAAATCAAGACATCCAAATGTGAATATTGGTTTCTTTTTACACATACCATTTCCTTCCTATGAAATATTTCGACTTCTCCCTCGGAGAGAAGAACTTTTAGAAGGTTTACTCGGTTCTGACCTCATTGGTTTTCACATCTATGACTATGTTAGACATTTTAAGAGTAGTGTTCATAGGATCCTAGGTGCCGAGGTTGAAATGAACAAGATATATTATAAAGACAGGGAAATTAATGTTGACTCATTTGCGATGGGTATAGATTACAACAAGTTTTCTCAGATGGCGTTAACCGAAAATACAACTCAACAAGTAAACAAAATTCGAGAAGAATTAGGAGATGTAAAAATAATTCTCTCAGTGGATAGAATGGATTATACTAAGGGTATTCTCCAGCGTCTAGAAGCTTATGAAAACTTTTTAGTAAAATACGAGGAATATAGGAAACGAGTTACTCTCGTATTTATCGTTGCTCCTTCTCGCTTGAAAGTTGAAGAATACCAAGTTCTTAAAAGCGATATTGATGAACTCGTGGGTAAAATTAATGGACTTTATAGAACCA
>JAEOUI010000302.1 GCA_016839425.1 Promethearchaeota archaeon | reverse complement strand
CTTATTTTATATTGTAATTAATAATCCAATTATAAATACTAAAAATCCCACGATAAAATCAATAATTATCCGGAAACTTTTATCGCTTTTCGTCTCTTTCTCTTTATCGTCGTTTTTCTTGTATTGTTTTAACATTTCTAACCCAGTCTTAATGCCATCTTTAATCCGATCGTATTGAAAGATTAAAAGAATTAAGCCAATTCCTATTAATGGAATAAAAATTACGAGTAATATTTCTATAAGTTCCCATCCATTAGAAAAGGACCAAATTATAACAAACATAATGATATTACTCACGGAATGGGAGAATATAGCAGGAAAAATCCATTTTTTTCTCAATGTAAAGAGTGAAAGAATTAATCCTATAAGGAACAAAGGAAAGAACCAAATAAGGGGATAGAAGGAATTTATACCTATTTGCAAGTAGTTAATCCGATAATTAAGCACTGAAAAACAATAAAAATAAGAAGATACAAAGACAGCCGAAATCTGATTAAATTGTTCGCTGCCTCTCTTAAATACAAAACCTCTATAAATCGATTCTTCAACAAACACGATAGATGTTTGTACGATAACTAATAAAACAAAAAATATAACAAAATTATTGATAAAGAAATAAGAATTCAAGATGTTCAAGTTTGCTAAAAAATAATGAATTAAAAACATTTCAGGAACTAAAACATATAACAAAAAATTTATTGGGATGAAAACTAAAAATAACAATAAAACTCCGTATAAAAGTTGGTATTTATAATTACTTTTGGAAATTTTATAAAGCATTACATGACTCTTGAATGCAGATATTTTTGATTTTTTTTTCTCTAATTTCTCTTTATAAGAGCTAACATATTTATCTAATAAAAATGTCGTTAGTGGTATCGTTAAAAACACGAAAATCGCTCGAATGGCGTAAAAAATCACACCTGACACTTCGGGATTTAACGATATTGGAATGATGAGCCATTCAAGAGTCGAAATTAAGAAGATCAAGAAAAAACATATACAAATTTCGTAGATTAAAAACCTAAACCTATCCTTGAAAATTTTTCGCTTGGTCTGATTTAGAACCATTTTTAATCTTCTTGATTTTGATTTATTTTCTCAATTATATTTGTATATATCGTTTAATTTATTAACTTATTGTTCGCTTTCTGGTACATGTTAGTTGTATAATTGGCAAGCTAAATATTAAACAAAACGAGAATACTTTCCATTTTTTTAATAACTCAATTTTTTTAAATAAAAATACTTTATTCAATAGATCATTATAAAATGATTTTTATTTGAGCACAACAATTCATTATATATAATGATAGAGAGAAACAAAAGGACAAGGGCAAGAGCACCCGAAAAAAAGAAAAAACAATTCGATACTATATTAGAAGTAGGCAAAAATTTATTTATTAAATATGGGTCTCAGGGATTTAGCTTAAGAGAATTAGCGAACAAATTAAATATGGCAAAATCAAACTTATATAATTATATAGAGTCTAAAAGAGAACTGTGGTTTGCGATTAGAACTCGATATTTCGCAGAATACGAAGAAGGATTCATAGAAATTATAAGAAATCACAAAGGAAATAATATCGAGTTATGGGTTAAATGGGCACGATATTTCTTGGAATTTGCGGCCGCAGATAATAAAAGATTTGAAATGATGTTTTTCGTCAAGGCCCCCTCGTCAAATAAGATTGGCCCTTTTGAAAAAAAATATCAACCCCTTGAAATCATAAAAAAAGGAATTGACATCACGCTTCACGCACTTGAAATAGGAGAGTTCAAGGAAGACGAACCAATCAAGCTTCATTATTACATGTACGCAACCTGTCTTGGTGCTGCAAAAATTGAAGCAGACTTGAAAAAAACTAATAAAATCTCTGAACCTTTGACGGTTGAAGAAAAGATATTGAGCAGTGAAGATTTCCGAGAATTTTTTTTAAAGGAATTCAGAACGCGATTAGAAAAGGCGTATAATGCATAACCCAAAGATAAAAATAATATACAAAAAGTTTGAAATATTATACTTTTCATCTTTCTAATAATTTCAATGAAACAACATGAGCGAAAAACAAGGAAAGAAAAAAAATAGAGCCCGCACACCAGAAAAAAAAGCAAAACAATTTGATGTAATACTAGAAGCTGGTAAAGAGTTGTTTGTAAAATACGGTTCTCGCGGATTTAGCATGAGGCAATTAGCAAATAAATTAAATATGGCCCAATCAAATCTATATAACTATGTTAAATCGAAGCGAGAATTATGGATTGCGATTAGAGCACGCTATTTTGCAGATTACGAACAAGGATTTACCGATATTATTAAGAAGAACGATGATGATTATATCACACTGTGGATGGAGATGACACGATATTTTTTGGATTTTGCCGCAGCAGATCGAGAACGATTTGAAATGATGTATTTTGTTCGCGCCCCCTCATCCAATAAAATTGGTCCATTCGAGGAAAAATACAGACCTTTAAACATAATGCAAAAGGGCGTGGATATCGTACATCGAGCCATGGCTCAAGGAAGGTACCGAGAGGACAATCCAGTTGAGTTATATTATTTGTTATTCTCATTGACCATGGGTGCGGCAAAAATTGAAGCGGATCTTAAATTAAATCTTCGAATTACAGAACCAGTTGCGATCGAGAACGAAATGCTTAGCATAGAAAAATTTCGTAATTTTTTTTTTAAAGATTTAAAAGAGCGCTTAGAAAAAGCTTATAAAAGTTAATTATCGAATTAATGTGTATTTTCTAATTTTGAAAAAAAAAGATTTTTTATTCATTTTTGACATTAAATGTAGTTTCTCGATCGTTCAGAGAGATTATTTGATCGAAAACGATAAGAAAGATTTAAATATTTTTCAAAGATAAAATTAATGTGAAAATTACATTTTTTAATCTTCATTGAGGATAATAGGAGACAAGAAAAATGGAAATTCAAAATAAAATTGGCCCGAGAAGGAACAAAAAATTATTACTCGTAGACGACGAGGACGAATACGACGATTTTGATAATTACAACGACGATGATGAAGAATACAGTGACTATTACGATGACGATTATTACAATTCCAACGATATATACGAAGATAGATATTAAATCCAACTTGAAATAAATTCAGAAATGCATAGGTTTCGATTAGATTAAAAAAAGATACGAATATTTTGTAAGGTCGAATTTTTCAATTTTAACTTCTTTCTTGTTAAAGTTTTCGCCTAATGAAGCTAAATGGGTCTTTAAAACATATTTAGAATCTTTAAAATAAATATTCATATAAAATACTTTTTTTACTTTATCGTAATCAACATGCATAGTGATATCGCAGGTTTCATTTTGCGTTTGGGAAACATTAGAAAGCATTTTTAATCTTGATTTTATTTTTAAATCATTAAATTCAATTAAATAACAAAATACATCTTTTTAAACCTAGTTAATACCAAAATTATTAGGTATTGTTTGAAATTAATAAAAAATAAATTCAAATTGCGTTATTATGATTACCTAAATATGTAATTCTACAAATAATAAAACTCTTCATTCATATTTGAGTGCATTTATGTGATATAGATCCTTAATAAGCAATTTAATTAATGAAAAAAAGTATACTTCTTAAAATTATAAATCATTCAAAATTATAAAAATATCGATGAATTTCGCATGTATTAGGAAATTAATAACATGATCAAGAAATAATATAATTATTTATCATTTGTGTAGCTTCTGGTAATAGTAAGATAAAAACGCTTCCTAATGTGTGATCTCCTTTTACCCTATCCTCAACCCAAATCTTTCCTCTATAGGATTTTATTATTTTTCTTACGAGCGATAACCCTAAACCCATACCAGAAATATTTTTATTAGTTGGTTCTCTTGAAAAAATGATTTGTTTTCTATCATCTTCAACTCCAACTCCGTTGTCAATCACTTCGATTCGTATGTAATCGTTTTTTTCTCTTTTGTTTCTTGAAATATTTATTTTGATATCTACTTGGGGATTTTCGTTATGTCTTACGGCATTTGTCAATAGATTATCAATAACATCTTGAAGTAAGTCATCAGCTTTTACTAGTATCCCTTTGTTCGAAGTCTTGATTTTGATATTTAACTTCCTATATGGCTTTAGACTTATAAAGGAGTTTACACATTTTTTCATTAACTCATACAAATTTATATCCATTATTTGGATTTTGTTGGTATCTAATTGAGAAAATTTTCTTACATTAGATACTAATTGTGCTCCCTTGAACACTTGTTCTTTTATCATATTAAAAATATCATTGAGAGATTCAAGATCGTTTTGCATCAATAAGGCTTCGCCAATATCTATTCCAGAGAGAATAACTTGTAAGATATTTGTTATATCGTGTGCAAATAAATCCTTATAGAATTCAGCCCTTTCATATGCCTCCATATATTTTTTCTCTGATTTTTTTATTTTTTTTTCCATTTGTTTATATTTAGTGATATCTTGAACCGTCCCCACCATTCGCAATGGCGTGCCGAATTCGTCAAATGTTACTTCTGCTTGTTCGTGAACAACGCGGATCGAACCATCGGATAATACAATGCGATGGTCTATGTCGTATGGCATTTTTTTGAATAAAGCGTTATTAACAGATAATTCCACGAATTCACGATCATTTGGATGAATGAAACTCAAAAACGCGTCATAATTTTCTTGAAAGTCGCGTTGACTTATATTAAAGATACGATAAATTTCATCAGACCAGTATAATTCGTTATTTATAATGTCCCAATCCCAATTCCCAACATGTGCGATTCTCTGAGCGTTTGCAAGGCTCGCTTCACTTTTTTTAAGCGCCTCCTCCGCAATTTTTTCGCTCGTGATATCTCTAAAAATTAGAACAACCCCTATAATAGCGTCTACATCGTCTGTTATAGGGGCTGCATTGTACGCTATTGGAATTTCGCGCTTGTTTTTGGTTATTAAAATCGTGTGATTTGCCCTCCTTAAAACTACTTTTTCTTGGAGAACGCGTGAAATTGGATTCCTTATAACTTTCCGCGTTCCTTCTTTAATTACATGAAAAACTTGTTCTGATGGTTTTCCTTTTGCTTGAGTTTTTTCCCAAAATGTCAAGTTCTCCGCAATGGGATTAATAAATGTGATGATGCCTTTATCATCAGTTGCAATAACTCCATCTCCGATGCTATTAAGAGTCGTTGATAAAAATTCTTTTGATTTTTTTAATTTAGTTGCATAAGTTTTTAATGTTTGAATATATCTTTGAAACCATTTTTCTCCATCAGAGATTAATTGTTTTAAATCGTCCATAAATATTTTAAATATGATTTTAGCAATAACGCAAAAACGAGTATTTAAACCTTTATAATCACACTCATCACAGGAGTTCATAGAATTTAAATAATTCTTCCGTTAAAAAAGTAAAATCTTTTATATAAAACTAAATCTGGAAGATAGTCTTTTTCATTTTAGGAAAAAGATTGTAAAAAACTGAATAAAAGGATTAAACATTGATTTAATTACAATTAAAAAATATACTTTTGAAAAATTAAAACTAATGAATTTTCTCCATTATAGTAAAGAACTTTATGTAATTTTTCCAACTTTCAAATATCATATATAAAAATGTCAAAAAAAGACCGATACATAAAAATATGTTTCAAAAAAAGTTCACTTTTCTACCAATTTGATTTAAATTAAGGATTATATTTTGTAAGATAATTTTAATTCAAAATGGAGTGAAATTGCAATACAAATATATAAATTAAAGAAATTTAATAAAGAAAAAAAAAAAATTAGACTGGTTTTGATGTTTGCAATCGTAATACAGATACTTATAGGAACATCAATATTTTTCGCTAATTATTCGTCAGTAGAATTTAATAATATTCTTGAAGAAGATAAATCAGAACAATTTCCGAAATTAGAGCAAAAATCGCTTGAGTTTCAAATTATAACAAATGATTTAGAAATTTCAGAAATAATATCTCAAACAGGTGAGAAATTTTGTAAACCATTCTTTAAAGATGGGATGTATCTTGCTAAAGAGGGTTCTCCTCAAATTCCGTTTAAAGCATTGAAAGTTCTTCTTCCGTATGGTTATGGACTTAATAGCATTGATATAAAAGTTGGAAAAACTAGTTCAATGAAACTCGAGTATAAGATAGAACCTGCTCAAGAACGAATATTAAATGGATTAGATGGAGATAAATCTGAATATATGTTAAACAAGACGATTTACGAGTCTAATTCGGAATTTCCAAAGGAATTTTATTCTATTGCAGGTATTCAGAGATTTAGGGGATATAATATCTTATTACTCAATGTTTATCCGATAAAATACACGCCTAAAACTAATAGTATCATTCTAATAGAAGAAATGAATCTAACGGTAAATCTCCAATCCAATACAAAAACAAATCTTTCTATATCTCTTCTTAGGAACCTTAAAAAAGACGAAGTGAGAGTGTCCTCTATCGTGGATAATCCAGAACAGATTACGTCTTACCGGAAATTGTTAACTCAAAGTAAATCCACTCCTTTAGATTTACCATCGGCGTCTTATGACTATGTAATCATTACAAATGAGACCCTGAAAAATTCAGGAGGATTATTTACATTTCAAGACCTTGTAAATTATAAGAACTCAAGAGGGATTGAAACGACTATTGTTACGGTAGAAGAGATTTACGCAAGTTACTCAGGAAGGGACGAGCAAGAAATGATCCGTAATTTTATCATTGATGCTTATAATAATTGGGGTATTGAATATGTTCTCCTCGGAGGTGATGCGGATAGAACGATGGAAGGGGATACAAGCCCCTCAGTAATTCCTGCTAGACGGTTCTATGTAAATGCTTATATGGAGGGAGAACATAATATTACTTCTGATTTATATTATGCCTGTTTGGATGGCACTTGGAACGATGACAATGATTATAATTGGGGAGAAATAGGAGAATTAGACCTCTATGCAGAAATATATATTGGAAGAGCCCCCGTTGACTCAGAAGAGGAACTTTCTAATTTTATTAAAAAAACCCTTGCTCATGAGACCTCATTTGACAATTATAAGTCAGAAGCGTATATGATAGGAGAATACATGGGGGATGGGGTATTTTCAGATATTTATTTAGACGAAATCATGTATGGATCCTCGAATAACGGTCAAACAACGGTAGGATTTCCTCCTGAGTACGATGTTTCCACGCTATACGATCGAGACTTAGATCCTTATAGATGGAATACTTCTGATATCATTGACATTATCAATAACGGAGTACATGTGATTTGCCATATGGGCCATGCGGATACCACCGCTGTAATGAGGATGAATAAGCTCGATATAAGTTCTCTTGAGAACGACAAATATTTTTTCGGTTATACAACTGGTTGCACTTCTGGATTCTTTGATAATCAGATGCATCCCCTATGGTATGATGATTGCGTGGTGGAATATTTCCTTACATCCCCTAACGGTGCTTTTGGGTTCATTGCATATACGAATCTCGCATTTTATTCAGAAAACTATACAAATTCAGAAACACAAATGATGGAGCGCGTGTTTTTCGATAAAATATTTGGCGAGGGAATTGAGGAAATTGGAAAGGCGAATCAACTTGCAAAGGAAGAATATGCTCTCCATTCCTCTATAGATGCCTTCTGGAAATATCGATGGTGTTATTATGCTATAACTTTATTCGGCGATCCCACGGCAAATATTCTTCCCCCTCCTACGAATGAAAATCCACCAGAAATTAGTGATGAAAAAATATCAACTAAAGTTGGATTTCAAAACACTACAATTGTCTTTAACGCTACATATACAGATGCAGACAATAACGAGCCGTTTTACATCAATCTGGTCATTAACGAAACTGAATATTCAATGCGAAAAGTTGATTTAACTGACGATGATTATACAGATGGATGTGTATATACATTTAATACTAGTCTATCTCCTTCTCTTCATAACTATTCGTATTATTTCGAATGTAGCGACGGTAAGTTTGATGACTTATCTGAAGAGAAATACGATCTTCAAATTTTAATCGATCAAATGCCAAATGCAAATTATAGCGTAAATTCTGATGTGATAGATGTGGGCGATATTGCAGAGTTTTCTTTTACAGGTACAGAGGGAAACGATCCTGCAACATACTTTTGGGATTTTGGAGATGGATATACATCTGCTGAAAAGAATCCCCAACATTCATTCTTAAATCCAGGAGTATATTATGTTTACTTAAATGTGACCGATTTAAACGGTGATTGGGACATCAAAAACGATTCCTTAGTCGTGATTAGGGATGATCCCATTGCTAACTTTTCTGTTAATGAAACAGAAGTCAATATCAATTTTAATGTTCAATTTTCTTTCACGGGAAGGGACGAACTCGGTTATTTAACTGAATATTACTGGGACTTTGGAGACGGATCTACATCCTTAGAAATGAATCCATTTCATAGATATTTGGAAGCGGGAACCTTTTCAGTAAGCTTGACGATCGTGGATGTAGGCGGAAGGAGTCATACTGAAATTAAGGTGGATTATATAATTGTTAACGAAAATTTAGTTCCAATTGCAGATTTTAGGGTGGCTGGAAATCCAACTGTAACAGGCGGTAATGTTTTGTTCTATTTCAATGGAAGTTATGGAAATGGTGCAATCGATGCCCATAACTTTACTTGGGACTATGGAGATGGAAGTGCCCCGGGTTATGATAGAGGTACCACACATCAGTATTTAACACCCGGCATGTTTGATGTGACCTTGATCGTTTGCGATGCCGATGGTGACGAAGATATAATTACGAGATACGATTTAATCGTCATATTTGAAGAACTATTACCTATCGCTAACTTCACGGTAAACACAACCGAGATTTCTCCAGGGGAATGGGTTCAATTCAACTTTTCTGGTTTTGAAGGGAATAACTATTCTTCTAGATCGGACAATTTCGTTTGGACTTTCGGAGACTGGAGCCCAAATTCTTACGAAAGAGATCCGATTCATCAATACATGTCAGTAGGATCTTATTCCGTGACCTTGATTGTTCGTGATGCCGATGGAGACGAGGATAGAATAACAAAAATAAACTTCGTCGTCGTGGTGGAAGAGGACTTGCAACCAATCGCAGATTTCACGGCTAATATAACAGAAATATCTCCTGGGGAATGGGTTCAATTCCATTTCACCGGCACAGAGGGAAACGGTCCCGCAACCTATATCTGGGATTTCGGAGATGGAAGCCCCCCTTCATATGGAACAGACCCAGAACACCAATTTGCGAATGCTGGTACATATTCAGTGACCTTGATTGTTAGCGATGCTGATGGCGACGAAAGTAGTATTACTAAAACAAATTACATCGTCGTGGCGGAAGAGGACTTGCAACCCATTGCAGATTTCACGGCTAATATAACAGAAATATCTCCTGGGGAATGGGTTCAATTCCATTTCACCGGTACAGAAGGAAACGGCCCCGCAACTTATTTCTGGGATTTCGGAGACGGAAATTTCGCTTCTAACATTACTAATCCCATACATCAATATAATGATGTGGGAATTTACAATGTTACCTTGACGATTATCGATTTTAATGGCGATTCAGACACTACGATCAAATATTATTACATAATCGTTGAAGATGAAGAAGGAAAAATTCCGGGATTCGACATTTTTATCGTTTTTAGCACGATATCTATTGGAGTGGCGTTGATTTATCTTAAGAAACGAATTTCTAAAGTTTAAATACTTTTTTTTTCTTTTTTTGCTAAAACTAATCAGGATTTATATAATTATATTTAGTATGTATTGGGTCATAGAACAAGATCGTAGAATTGAAGGAATAGCAACTGTAATGGATGTACCAGACGATTTTGATATTCTTGATTGGCTGAGAAGTACGATGCCACCACCAAGAAGTCCATTAGAACTTACCCTATCCCCTGGAAGCGGTGATTTTCGGGGAGATATCATTGGTGGTGCGGTGATCTTGTTTTCTAACGAATTGGTTAATACATTGCGTCGATTTGGAGTGAATAATGTTATATTTCATTCCATTAAATTGAAAAATCCTCATACAGGAGATCTTGAAATTGGATATTCGCTTGTCTACATTATGGGATTAGTAGCGTGCGTAGTGGGATATGGTTTACACCAAAATCCACTTGAAAAACCAACCTGCCTTGAAAGATTTTCAGTTGATCCAAAAAGGACTCTTGATTATTCAATATTTCGTTTAAAGGAAAATCCCCATCTTATTTTGATAAGTAATGAATTACATGATTTTCTAAAAAACGAGAACATGGTAGGCGTGCGAATGCGTCCAACAACACATTATACTGTTTGGGGTTAAGTGTTAATAATTTTCTTTAATATCCATCTAAGAAATTTTAAAGACAATTAGAGATTATCTAAAAAACATCTAAAATAAAAAAGATGAAAAATAAGCATTCAAATTAATTCTTTAAGGGAACATGGTAAGAAATTGAATTTATTGAAATTTGAGAGGGAAAGATCGTGAAACTGCCCTTTCACGAAGAAAGGTCAATATCCCTATATTATGCAGGACTATTTTAGTGTATCACAAAAAGTTAACATATTAAATTTAAAATCTTTATGTTGCGATTTTTTTTAAATTTAAAAAGTTAGATGTTTAAAATTACACCTATAGAAAAAAACTACTTTTATGTTTATGTGTAAAATATTATTTTTCTGAGGTAATAACGAAAAATAAAATAAGCAATGTCGAGATTATATAAAAAGGATTGGATGTTGATTCTTGCTCAGTTTACTTTTACAATAAATAGTCAGAAATCGAATCACAAGAGTTATATTTAAATTAATACAGTTATATATCGCTTGAAATCTATTCAAATATTGAAATCATACCATCGAATTAAAAAAGGAAAAAAAAATACCCAAATTAGTAAAGATATTAAACTTGAAAAAATAAACAAAAAAGTACCCAGAAAGCTAAAGAAAAAGATCAAAACATTACTAAGAAAACTGAAGAAAAAATCCAGATAATTGGGGAATAAATCCAAGATATCACTAAGAAAAAATAACCCTGATTTTGAGTAAAATATTGCTCCTTTTATTTAGTCTAATTTATTCGAATTATCTTTAAACCATTGTCTTACATTTTCAAATGACATTAATCTTTGGGCAACCTGAATTGTTTTATCATAAATTTCTCCTAATTCTGGTGAAAAATCATATCCATTTTTCTGTAAAAAAATAAAAGCTATAAGAACTCCTATTCTCTTATTTCCATCGGAGAAGTAATGATATTCTATTATTTCCTTATATAAAATAGTTACTCGATCCCAAATTGTTAGATTTTTAAGGACTGGAGGGCCATATTTGATATTGTCTAAAGTTGATGCTAATCCTCCATAATTAATAAGATTCCCAGTTTTAATGTGTTTTTTATAAAGTGCAATTATATATTCTACAGAAGGAATCCATACCATTAATCTTCTCCTAACCTACGCCACTCATCGCCATACTTGGTTAAAAATTTTTCAATGATTTTATGATCTTCCTCTAATTCTATATTTATATCATTATGTAATTCTATGTTTTCTACGGTCTCTGTTCCAGATGCAGGAAATCCTATAATGTATTCATTTAAAATATTAAAATCATATAAAAATTCTATATTATTAATACTGAAATCAACACTGCAAGTACTATCATTTAACATTTCAATTCTTGGTTTTGGCATAATATCAAACATATCTTTATCAGATTCCAAATCTTTCTCAACTCTTTTTTATATAAAAGGATTATATTTTCTCTCAAAATAATGTTTTCGTTTTACCCATTTAAAACCTTCATGCTTAGTTATTGCGGCAATATCAATTGGACCACCAACAATCTGAGCTCCAGGCGAAAATTTAAAATATTGAATTGTAAATTTTACTAAAAATTTAGCAAGATCAATTGCATCTTGAATAGGCATAGCTGGTGCAACTAAGGGTACTTGCAGATTATTTCTGCAATCATTAACAATTTTTTCAATTAATCCATCATTGAGACCATTTTGACTCAATACTAGTTTAATCTTGTTATCTATCCCAAAATATAATCTATAGATTGCCTCTCCTCGACCTCTCCATGAAATTCCAGTTAGATTATGTTCTCTAATTTTCTCTGGGCCCTTACACTCACCATTCACTATTTGAATCTCCCATTCCTCCGCAAAGTCTCCATTACTAGAATAGCCTACAATCAAAAAACCAATGAATGGTTTCTCGTTTTTTGCCCAATCTTTAAAGGCCTTTACATAATTATCATCAAACATAAATTTTTTATATTTTTTTGCAATATCCTCAATAGTATAATTTTTAGGATTGATTTTCCATTCCTCTTCATCACTAATTATTAAATTTCTAAAATCTTTTGAAAGAGTAGAAATTGAGGCATTACCTATACTTCCTGATCCCCATGTTATTGCTCCTATAGGAGTTTTCTTTCTTATATTAAATATTTTATCAGCATTCTGATAAATATTCATTATTCCTATGTTTCCCTCGGGGTCTTTAGCAACCATAGTTGTTGCACTATCCGAAGCTATTACAACTCCATCATTAACTTTTATTGAAATTGCTATAGTCATAATCTTCAATTTTTTTTTTATAATTAATATATTATTGGATTGTATAAAAAAAGAACTCCAGAATTTTTATTAGTTTTGAAATGGAGATTGATACCTTAAAGACCTGGAAAATATGTTGATATTTTTTCCCCCTTACCCAAAATTGCGTCAACCTTCTCCAATTCGCTTGGAATATTGATATGTTGTGGACATTTTTCAACACACGCATTGCATTTTGTACATAATGATGCGTTTCCGTTGGGATTGTTTTTATTCACTTTTTTGGAGGTACTCGCTAATTTCTTGTATCGCCTCTTGATAAGATGATCGTACATTCCTTTTTTTCCAGTATAGGCAATGTTATTCAGGATCGCAAAATTTTCGGGAATGTAAACACCAGACGGACAAGGCATGCAATATTGGCAAGCAGTACATTGAACGAGAATTGATTTTCTATAAACTTCCGCTAGATTAGAAATGACCGATAAATCATCTTCATTTAGCACATTAATTCCTGAAACATCCGCACTAGCACAGTTTTCATCGACCATCTTTTTTGATCCCATTCCACTCAGCACGATTGATACTTCTTTTTGGTTCCACACATATTGTAATGCCCAATCTACGGGAGAACGCTTATTTTTAGCGGTTTTCATTATTTCAAGCGCTTTTTCTGGAGGACTTGCCAACTTTCCCCCCTTAACAGGCTCCATTATTACAACCGCAATTCCTTTTTCGTGTGCGTAAGTTAATCCCTCGTGAGTTGCCTGTATTGCGGTATCCATGTAGTTGTACTGAATTTGAGCCAGATCCCAATCATAATAATCGATAATTTCTTTAAACACCGGTAACGTATCGTGAAAGGAAAAACCAATGTATTTTATTAGACCATTTCCTCGAGCTTCTTCCATTTTCTCGATTAAATTGAAATCTTTAATTTTTTGAAAGGATTTTCTCGTCAAACCGTGAAAAAGATAAGCCTCAACATGATCTGTTTGAAGCCTGGATAGCTGCTGGGTGAGATACTTGTCAAAATCTTCTGCCTTTTTTACCATGAACATTGGCAACTTCGTGACAAGAAATACTTTATCCCTATAACCATTTTTCAAAGCTTCCCCTATTATCTTCTCACTAGATCCTAAATTATAGGGCCAAGCTGTATCAATATAGTTGATATCCTTATCAACTGCATATTGTAATAGTTCAATTGACTTTTTTTTATTAATAAAGGGCCAAATTCCCTTCAGGGGAAGCCGCATTGCGCCAAATCCAAGAGCAGACGCATTCCAATCTGTCTTTCCTAATTTACGGTATTTCATAAT
>JAEOUI010000569.1 GCA_016839425.1 Promethearchaeota archaeon | reverse complement strand
TTTTGTTATCGCAAATACAAAATCATTAATCTTACATCTAATAGATTCAACTAATAAATTCAACAATCTCAAAAATATTGATGAAAAAATAACTCTAAAAAGAGAAAAATTTGATCTTAATGCGTACTTTGAATCAAAATTTAAGAATAATTCATTGGTTCAGAAATATAGATTTGCAGCTTCAATTTTTATGAGATTAGGGTATAATTATTCAAGATTAATTGCAAAAGGATTGGAAATTTCGAAGGATCAACCCGAGATGAAAGAAGAAAGAGGCTTTTTATTAAACAAGGCTAGCGTGTTGGCTAAAAATATTGAAGAAGAATTAGATTACCACAACGAAGCGCTTTTAATTGGTAAAGAAATAAATAATCCTTATCTTGAATCTATTAGTTATCTTAATATCGGTTCAATCTATAAAAGAAAGGGGGATCTCGACACAGCTTTAGAATATATGACAAAAGCTGAAAAAATATCTATAGAAGTGAATAATGAAAATGGTTTGGCATTGGATTTAATTAATATTGCAGAAGTTTATGAACAGAAAGGACATTTAATGACTGCGATAGATTATTTAAAGAGAGCATTGATGTATTGTGAAAATACGGGAGATCTAATTCAAAAATTAATAGTATATAAGCACATTGCAATTAATTATCATCGAGCTGGAGGTCTTAAAGAGTCAATACTATTTTATAAGGAAGCAATCAAATTAAACGAAAAATTGTTTGATACGCTTTCCAATGCTGAATTATTCAAAAATCTTGGAATGATATTCCAATCTCAAAATAAATATGATAATGCCATAGAAAATTTTAATAACGCAAAAGAAATTTATCATAAAATGTTAGATTTAAGAAAGGTTGCCAATATTTACGAAAATCTTTCTGAAAGATATATGATTAAAAAAGAGATCAAAAATTTTAAAGAATCTTTGAATAAAGCTTTGGAAATATATACAATGTTTAAACAAGAAGATAAAATGCAATCAATAAGAGATAGACTTTTAAATTTTAAAGATAATACCTGAATGACTTGCTAATGAAATTTTAAGATAAAAGATCGTGAAACCCTTCTTTCACGAAGATTCACCTATCTTGAGAAGATATTAAGGTATAGATTCAATTGAAAGCTTTAAATAATTTTAAGCTAAGGTTATTAAAAAAGTAAAAAAGAAAAAAATTAGAGATTAATGGTTTGTGCATATAAATAAATACCCGCATAAACCCCAGTATAAGAATTCCAAACTCCCAATTTTCCATTGTCTCCTATCAATTTGGCTCCTATTGTAATTCGGTGATTTCCGGGTTCTGCCTCTTGCACTATGGATTCTAAACACACGGTTTCAGGGGCATTACTGTGCACGATTGCCTGATTTTCACATCCAACTCCGTCAAAATAGAACCTTAAATACAAATAAGGATAACCCGTGCCATATGCCGCAGCAGGGGCGTTCATTCGGATTAATAATGTGACGCTTTTTGCTCCTGAAACATTCATATCCCAGTATAACCCCGGTATTATTTTAAAAACATCATAATCGTAGTCATCCCCGCTTAAGTCATATTCAGCAGTAATGTATTCGTTCCAATATTGCTGGCTTGGTACAGGAGTGGAAGCCGCAGTAGCAGAAGTCAATGTATAAACACCAAAACCGACTGCCAATCCCGCAATCAAGAGGGAAATAACGGTTATCACGCCAAGTTTTTTTGACATTATTTTAGACCTCTTTATATGATTTTTTATTTTTATTACTATTATTCACCTTTCAGGTAATATATAAAAGCGTCTGGTGCAATTTTGAGATACTTGAATTACAATATCTTCACATCGTTAAACCTATGAATATTCTTGGGCAATGTGAAAATTTTTAAGAATTATTCTTTAATTAAGAAAATAATGTCAATGCTAATATTGATAAGGCAAAGGAGCTCTTGTCGAACCTTGAATCTTCGAGCGAAGAAAACATGGTTTACATGACAACGCAACTTAGAGGGATGG
>JAEOUI010000301.1 GCA_016839425.1 Promethearchaeota archaeon | reverse complement strand
TTTTGGAAGATGGATTCTAAACAGCAAGCATCATTGTTGTTCGGTGTAAATTCTGAAAAATCACCAATAAAAGTTATATTAAGAGCCTTAAGCGTTGCAACGAAAATATTTGCACCTATTAAAAGAGCGCTCCATAATAAATATCCAAGTGAAATAAATTTAACTCCCTCTGAGGTAATGGATTTCTTAAGATTTCCTAAAGACTTAATGATACAGAGTGGTTTTAATGTCGTTCTTCCCAAAACTTTTTCTTCTGGAGGAAAGCAACGATTATCTGCTCGTTTGGTTCTTCGCTCCGTTAAGACACAATCTCCAAAAAAAGGAATTTCTACTTCAATTCCAGCTGTATTTAGTCTTAATTCAATGGTGGAGTACAAATGGGAGGCCACACTTGGAGGGGAAAGAATCTCCGAAAAAGAGTTTCAATCTTTAATAAATTTAGACGAACCTTTAATAAATATAAAAGGCAATTGGGTTCTTGTTGATACATACGATATTGAAAACCTTCGAGAGATGGCACATTCAGGAGAAAAAAAATATATAGAAGCTTTAAAACTTGGGCTTATTGGAAAAGTACAAGTACAAGAAAATGGACCATCATACGAGGTCGTGGTCGAAGGGGATCTTTTAGACCTCGTGGAAAAGCTTCAATCTTTCGATACTATAAGAGATATTCCCTGTCCTTCAGAATTTAACGGAGAATTGAGACCCTATCAAGAAGTTGGCTTGGCTTGGATGGGTAATTTAAGCACATTAAATTTTGGTTTATGTTTAGCAGATGATATGGGATTGGGGAAAACAATTCAAATAATTGCGTTCTTATTACATCGCAAGGAGATATTACAAGAAGACGCCAAAAGCATTTTAATAGTTTGTCCAACATCGGTCTTATTTAATTGGACTCGGGAAATTAAAAAATTTGCCCCTCAGCTAGAGATTACAATTCATCACGGACCTGATAGAACTAAAGACTCATCTGGTATAAAAAATTATCTTAAACCTCACGAAATCATACTTACGACTTATGGAACTATCAGAAATGATATTAGTTTTCTTGAATCAATTCCATTTGATGGCGTCATCATTGACGAATCCCAAAATATTAAAAATTATTCGTCGCAACAAACACAAGCCATCTTAAAGCTTCAAGCCAATTTTCGTATTGCTTTAAGTGGAACTCCCGTAGAAAATCGGCTTTTAGAGCTCTGGACTTTATTTGAATTCTTAAATCCAGGTCTTTTGGGTTCGAGACCCGAGTTTCAAAATAATTTTATTCTCCCTATTGAACGCTTTCAAGATCACGAAGCACTTGAAAGGCTCAAGACAATAATTGCACCTTTTATTCTTCGTAGGGTAAAATCTGACAAGAATATTATTAACGATTTACCTGAGAAAAACGAAATGAAGCTTTTTATCGAACTTAGTGATATACAAGCACAGATTTATAGAGAGACCGTAGAATCCACACTAAGGGAGATTGACTTGGCTGGGGGAGATAAACGAAAGAAAAAAGGTATCATTCTTGCGCTATTAGTGAAACTCAAGCAAATTTGTAATCATCCACATCAATTTACCAAACAAAAAATCTCTCTCACCAATGAATCAACTTTAAAGCAATTCATATCGGAATCGAAAAAGGTTAAAAGGCTCACTCAAATGGTGGAGGAGGTCGTGGAAAACGGCGAAAAGGTTCTGATCTTCACCCAATTCAAAGAAATGGGGTCAATATTAAAGAATATACTTGAGAAATTGTTTAAATTTGAGATTCTATTTTTTCACGGAAGCGTTCCAGAACAAAAAAGACGAGAAATCGTGGATCAATTTCAATCGGAAGATCTTGAGAGTCCTCCAATTATGATCCTTTCCCTAAAAGCTGGAGGTACTGGTTTAAATCTAACTCAAGGAACAACCATATTCCATTTTGATCGATGGTGGAATCCCGCAGTAGAAGAACAGGCAACTGATCGAGCCTATAGAATAGGTCAAAAATCAAGAGTTAATGTCTATAAGTTTATTACAGTAGGGACAATTGAAGAAAAAATTGATACATTATTAGAAGAAAAAAGAGATTTAGCAGATAAAGTTGTCGCCTCCTCTGGAGAATCTTGGATTTCTGATCTTAATGAAGAAAAGTTAAAAGATTTATTATCATTCAAAAATTAATTTATGGACAAATTAAAATGGATAATAGGAAGAAAGAGTTTCTTGAAAGCAGAAAAAATAGAAGAACTACACCAGTTGAAAAGCAATTTAAAACTGAGAGAGAAAAACAAGAAACACGTGAGGAAGTAGAACAAATTAAAAAGGATTTGATTCATTTTGCGAAAACAAAATGGGGTAAGAAATGGATTATTTCAAATTTAAAAATAGG
>JAEOUI010000300.1 GCA_016839425.1 Promethearchaeota archaeon | reverse complement strand
CTTTAACGGGTCTCACGCTTTTGGAGATTTTGACCGTCTTACCAGGGGTATTTAAGATGGGTTTCAAGTAATAATGTGGGTCGTTATTTCCATAATCAACGCTCGATTCGAGAACGTGCATCGTCACTTGCTCGAACAACCTCTTAGTTTGAATCTGCTCCATTAGTTGGGCTAGGGACTCATTCGTGAACTGGATTTCGGATAATGTTTCGGTTCGTTTTCTCTTCCTAAAATGAGTTGTTAAATTCGATCTTTTCCCGTCGGATTTATTTAAATAAACATAGTATTGCGCGTTTTCTATACCTCTTTTCGTCCTGCTCATTTCAAGATAAACATTAGCAAGGCTATTGGACGAATCGAATACAAAATCGCCAGATATAGACTCGTAATCCACCCAAATATCCCGAGCCGCTTCGATTTCAAATTCTTTTTGTTTTTTTTTTTGGATGCTTGCTTCCATTTTCTGCTCAATCTTTAGCAACTCCTTTCGTGCTTGTTCGATTCTCTCCTTCATTGTTAGTTTTGGATTGTAGAAGGCGTTTTTAGGTGTGATGATATCCTTTGGAAAGAGATATGTTTCGGGATGCGAATCGAATTTAAATTTTACAGGATTAATAATATCAATATAATTAGACCAACGATAGGGTCTCTTGACATTAAAAGGACCTATAATGCCATTCGGGAAAAATTGGGCGTAATGCATTGCAAAAAACATGCAATCGTCCCTTGTTATAATTACGGGTCGTAATACATTCATGTGACGGATTGGTAATCGCGCTTGTTTATATTGCATCCTCTTAAATAGTTTCCCATAAGTTTCGTCATTCCAGTCTTTCTTACTGTAATTAAATTCTACCTCGTGAATTTTTCCCACTCGCCAATAATAATCCATCGCTTTATTACAGTAAGGGCAGGTTTTTAAATTGATTTCGCTAGTCCCATCGTCCAGATCAATTAGAATTCCGTCGCAATTTTTGCAAGCTGAAACGAGTTGATTTGTTGTTTTTCCTCCAAGCTTTTTTTTCATGGGATTTGCAACCATTAGACGGAGATTCACCTTATTGTCATCTCCTAAATTTTTCTTTCCCTCCTCTCTTATAAATAATTTTAATCTTTCAAATTTAGGCAAATACCCTAAATACATTTTCTTCAGTATGTGATCAAATAAATCGGATTTCTTGAGAGAGTGAGGTCCCGAAACAAAATTACTTTCTTCGTCGCACAGTTCGACAGAAAGATGATATTTACTCTCTGGTAAGAGCGATATTAAATATACATTTTGAAAATTATCCATTTTTAGAGGCTTTAATTAATAGTATTTTTTATTCTCTTATTATTTAGATTAGAAAAGGACTCAATTTAAATTCATCTGGCAGAAAAGAGGAATTTTTTAATAAAAAATATTAATTAACTCATTGCAAGTGCTAGCAATAGTGCTCCCATAATTTCTGAAGGGTGTCCTACCCTTGAAGTGTCCACGATTACCTTTTCTAGTCCCATATAGATAGCCCCAAATGCTTTTCCTCCTCCAAGATGAACCAATGTCCTATATATTAAATTTCCTGATATGCCCTCGGGAGCAATCACGAGATTTGCCTTGTTTTGAATGGCTTGTTCTATGAGGATTTCATTATGAACGATGGAAAGATTTGGATTAATATCGTTAAAATAATCAACTATTTTATCAGCAGTCTCAATCGTTTTGTCTACAATCTCGTCTCGACCCAAGTCCCCTCTCCTGCCTCCAGAAAGAACACTAATTTTTGGTTCAATTTTTAATGACTCAAATACGACTAATGCTTTTTCGATGAACTCTTTCTTTTTATTGAAATTGTTGCACTCGTCTATGCCAACTGGACCGTAAAAGAATTGATGTCCCTCGGCGGTTTCTAAAAGCGTCAAGCGATTAACGGTCGAAATGTGGAACGCTTCCTTAATATAGGATAAAAATTCGCTTGAACTTATCGATCCCCTTACAATGGCATTTATTTCTTGCTTTTTTAATTGTTCTATTATGAATTTAGCGGGATTCTCGTCGCAATCAATCTTAATTTTTTCTTGGTTTTTATCCTTGTTGAATTCTGAAAATATATGATTAGCAGATAGTTTATTTCCAAATAAAATGATATTTGAATTGTATTCCTCGACGAATGATTTGGCAACCTCAAAAAGTTTTCGATTATGTGCTTTATCTTGTCCAAGACCAATTCCTATCGTCGCTGTTTTGTTGAAGGCAAGATTTTTAAAAATTTCAATAATTTTCATGATAATTTAATGAATGTTAATTAAAAATCCAATAATGAGCAATATAGAATTGTAAAACCCATGCATGATAGATACCGTATATAAGTTTTCGTTCCTCCATTGAAAAATGAGTCCAAGCAAGAGAGAAAGAGCGAGATAAGGTACGAAGAGCGTGATGAAAGTGATAGCAAAGCTTTCTAACGAT
>JAEOUI010000299.1 GCA_016839425.1 Promethearchaeota archaeon | reverse complement strand
TGTAAATTCTACATTTATATCTGGAGTTATAAATCCTGAAACTAAATGACCTTCCATTTTTTGAACGGGATATGTTGGTGGAACGCCTAATATGATTGACTTTAAGCCTTTTTTGCCAAGTATTTCCCATATTTTTGGTTCTCTTATGTTATAAGAGTTAGCGATCCAAAACTCGTTATAGGAATTTTGTTTCCTGTGTCTAAATCCATACAATCCCAAGGCTCCAGCATTTTTACCCGTTGACATTACCATCCAAGCGGGAATAGTAATGGGCGGATCCGAGCTTCTCAATGCTCCATAAATGCCGTTGTTTATTAATTTTTTAATATTTGGACAATAGTCTATAAAATCTTCAAATAATGTCTTTGGAGTTGCACAATCCAATCCAATGACAATTACTTTTTTTTTCAACATTTTTCCATAAAAATATAATTTAAAATAATTAGGTTACAAACGGATTCTCGTATTGGAGAATGACCTTTGCGACTTCTGGACGCATTACTTCTGGATCTGGAGGCTTACCTGCAATTAATGCAGCCCTAATATCTCTCCCTGCGAAATAATTTTGAAATTCAGGAGGATGTGGGCATATTTTGTCGTTAACAACTGAATCGCACTTGCTACATTTTGAAAAAGATCTAAACTTTATTGGTTCTATTCCTAAGTCAGGAAAGAAGTCGAATATTTCATGTGCGTCGTATGGTCCGTAATAATTTCCGACGCCAGCGTGATCCCGCCCTATGATGATATGATCACACCCAAAATTCTTTCTCGCAATGGCGTGAAAGATCGCTTCTTTAGGTCCAGCGTAATACATTTCAGTCTCAAAAGTGCTTAATACTACTCGATCCTTTGGATAATATTCCTTGATTAATTTTTCGTATGCTTTAATGATAACTTCATCTAAAAAATCGCCAACTTTTTTCTTTCCAATTACGGGATTAATGAACAATCCATCCACATAAGTGAGTCCGGCTTTCTGAACATATTCGTGTCCTAAATGAGGAGGATTCCTCGTCTGAAAAGCCACAACTCGATCCCATTTTTTTTCCTTAAATAATACTCTCGTTTCTAAAGGCTTGAGATCCAAGTTTGGAAATGCAGGTTTTGGTTCGTTCAATAAAAATATCTCTCCCCCTACTAAAAATTCTTTCATTTTAAAAATTGAACTAACTCCAGGATGATTGATATCTAATGTCCCGTAGACTTTATTGGCGTAATCTTTTTTATCGTATTTATATATATCTTGAAGATCAAGGATTGCGAGCGGTTCTTCTATATCGTTGATTAATATTACTTTTTCCTCAATGTTGAAACTTCCTACTTTTTCTCTAGATACATCCAGAACGATTGGAATGGTCCAAGCGAGGTTATTTTCCAAATACATGTGCTCAAGCACGCAATTAAAATCGTTCTGGTTCATGAATCCTTCTAAAGGACTAAAAACTCCATATGCGATGTTTTTTACGACTTTTACAGTTTCATCGTTTATTTTAATTGTGTCATATTCGTCAATTTCAGAGATAATTCTCTCTCTCTCTGTTTTTGGAAGCTCCTTATTTATTAAAGAATCACCGTGCGGTTTAATCATCCTTAAAGATCTCCTTCTATGTATTACTAATCTATATAACCAAGGTCTCTCAATCTTTGTTTGACCTTCTCTTCTTCTTCTTTCGTAAAGGCTTGTTTGGATCGTTCATCTTCTTCAATTGAAGATATAACTTGTCTTAGAATATAGGTCACATAGCTTGATACTGATGAAAAACCCGTTCCAACCATCCGTTCCTTTACTTTTTGAATAAGTGGTTTTGGAATTGATACTGTTGTGTATTCCACTTTATGTTCCTCGTCTGACACGATAATTAACCATAGAAAATGAATCTGTATTAAATTTATTTAATAATAATTAATAATGCTTAATTACATATAATTATTTTTAATTTAGAGAATTAATTAAATTCCTATGCCTATTGAGTTTCCAATCCCCGCAACAATTACTTTTGTACCTTTATCCGTTCTTTTCCTAATGGCATATTTGATTTTTTCCACGATTATAGGAACTGATTGGGTAATTGGGCGCTTCATAGTTGTTATGGCGTCTTCTAAAGACTGCCTGCATATCAATGCGTCGATTGGGATGGCCTTTTCGGTTGACGATGTTTCGATATATGCTTTTTCGACTCCGATACCTCCTATAGCTGCACCAACACCTATTGCGATAGATCCCGTTTTATCTCCAGCGAATTTCAATCCCGCGTCAACCATGATAATTCTTGAAATAGTATCCCCATGATCGTCTATTAATTTCTTAATTGCTTTTCCAGGCTTGCCTACGGTCCCTCCTGGTCCTTTTGCACGAACAACAAAAACCGTCCTTCCTTCAAATTCAACCTGCTGATAAATAGTATCGCGAACAATCTCAACCGCCTCCACGCTTCCTTCTGAGACCTCCCTTACAAATTGTCCTGCTACCATTGGTCCAAGAGCGTCTCCAATTGGGCTTCCTTCGGCAAAAGCCTTAGTAGCGTAGTAATAGGCTTTTGCCATTGCCAAAACTAAACTTAATTGCATTGATATTTGCATGAGCAAGATCATCGATTTGGATTTTTTCCCTAATATCAAATAATGTTTGATTAACCTGTACACATAATCTACCGCCATAGCGGCTTCTAAAAGGTTTTCTAAATTACTACTCTGAATGCTATCAGCATTGGGCGCGATCTTTTTAACCTCTTCCTTGTATCTATCGTCTCGTACATCTACTACATGATCGATTTTTGGAATTATGCCATAAGGATCCAGATCGACGGGAAGAATGGCAATAAAAGTCATAAATTCCTCGAGTTTCATCATTAGGTCCTTTTGGGTATCCTTTTTATCGGCAAATTCCTTGAATTTTTTGAGGAGTATTTGTTTGCATTCGTCATTCCATTTCTTTAGTTTTTCTAAAGCTTCACTTATTTGTCTTGAAGCTAAGAATCCTTGTAACTTTTGACCGTAAAACATGCTCGTGAAAATGAGTAGAAAAAAGAGCAAGTTCATTATTAGGCTAAATGGATCGGTATTA
>JAEOUI010000298.1 GCA_016839425.1 Promethearchaeota archaeon | reverse complement strand
TTTAAATTCTTCAGATATTTTATTTTATGCAGGTAGCGCTGAAATGGGATCAGAACATCCTTTAGGAAAAGCAATAATAGAAGAAGCAAATCAGAAAGAATTAAATTTAATATCTCCTATTGAATTTGAAGCAATTCCAGGAAGGGGAATTTCCTCCATTATAGAAAATAAGCAGATATTGCTAGGCAATGAGAAATTAATGAGCGAAAATAAAGTTTCTATTCAAGATTTCAAAGAAAAATTCGAGGAATTTCAAAATATTGGTATAACAACGATTTTATTGAGTGTGAACGGCCAAATTAAAGGTATAATAGGAATTTCAGATAAGATAAAAGATCAAGCATCATACACTCTTAATTTATTGCGAAAAATAGGAATAAATATTTACATGATCACGGGAGATAATATACAAACCGCTCTCGCAATTGCTAGCGAGTTGGAAATTCCAAGCGAAAATATTATGGCGGATGTATTACCAAATGATAAAGCGTTAAAAATTAAAGAAATACAAGATTCTTCTCAAAATAAAATCGTGGGAATGGTTGGTGATGGAATAAATGACGCTCCTGCTTTGGCTCAAGCAGATATAGGAATCGCAATTGGTTCTGGAACTGATGTAGCCATTGAAACTGCTGATATTGTTCTAATGAGAGGAGACCTGAGAAATGTCGTGGCAGCAATAAAACTTTCCAAGAAGACATATAAAAAAATGATTACTAACCTTTTTTGGGCTTTTATTTACAATCTTATCGGGATCCCAATAGCTGCTGGAATCTTATATTATTCTACTGGTTTTTTCTTACCACCATATTTAGCTGCTGTTTTTATGGCATCAAGTTCAGTATCAGTTGTAACAAATGCTCTTTTTTTAAAACGCTTTGAACCTAAAACTGAACAACAACTCGAAGAAGAGAAACTATTATTAGAGGAAGAAGTAACCGATCCGATATGTGGAATGAAAATAATACCCAGCAGGTCAATCGAATATAAATATAAAGGGATGAAATATTATTTTTGCAATCCTTCCTGTGAATCAGAATTTAAACGAAATCCCGAGAAATATAAACAATTTGACAATATTGATCCAAAATTAATGCATCAATCAATGGATAAAACAGAAGATATTAAATACGAGGCGTTAATGTGCTCAATATGTGGAAAAAAACAGGAATTACCAAACCATTGTGGCAAGCCAATGCATCAAGAAGGCGACCAATTAGTATGTTGGATGGGACCAACTTGCGGTGCTCAAGATATTCCAGAGCATTGCGGAAAAAAAATGAAAATAATAGAGATAAGTAAAAAAGATTTAAATGAAATTAAACAACGAAAAGAGGATATTGAAAAAATGGGAAATTTAGAATGTGAGAAATGTGGTATAAAACAAGACTTGCCAAACCATTGTGGCAAGCCAATGCATCAAGAAGGCGACCAATTAGTATGTTGGATGGGACCAACTTGCGGTGCTCAAGATATTCCCAAGCATTGCGGAGAAAAAATGAAAGTGAATAAATAATTTTTTTTTAAATTTAATTAATTTAAGAGGTGAAAGAGCACGAATAAGTTAAAATGTCATTATTGCGGAAATATAATTGAGACCATTCCCTTACATTGTGGACATGACATGGTTGTAAACGAAAAAACTGGAGAATTAGAATGTTACATGGGTCCAAATTGTGGATATATGAAACTTAGTGATTTGTTATGTGAAAAATGTTCAGAAAGCATTTGTAAATGAGAAAAGAAATAATCAAGTATTAAAGATATCAATATTTTTATTTTGAGGAAAGAGATTAATGATTTTAAGTAATTCTTTTTTGCTTAAAATTGAAATGTAATAATTTCGGTAAGTTAAATATTCTTTAATGAAATATGATATTATTTCTGCCCAAATTTGTTCTAAATCAGAAGCAACACTAATACCCTTCTTAACATTCTTTAATTTCGTGATTGTTTTAGGCGTTGTAACGCATTCGATAAAATTTTCAACAATGTGCTTGCGAATTTCTGGATATTCTTCGGGTCTGAAACTCTTTATTGCGGACATTAAAGCATCATCAGTTGATACATAAAACATCACCTTCTTATCTTCGGGTTCTTCAGGATTATTTAACAATTTTAGTTCTAAATCCATTTCACTTATTCGTTCCAAAAATGGATAAAGCTCTCCAGCGGAAATTCTCGTTTGTTTTTGAATTTCATAAGCTACAGCTGAAATGGGATAATGAAAATCGGGATACTTTTTCTTGGATTCTATTCGATAAATATATTCTTTTTTTAAAATATTAATGACCTGATCCTTCAAATATTCTGAGATTTCTCTTTCCTCGGTTAGAG
>JAEOUI010000297.1 GCA_016839425.1 Promethearchaeota archaeon | reverse complement strand
GCGGAGGTTATTGGCCAGAAAGCGATCTTATTAAAACGATATTTTCAAGAAAAAAAGGCGAATTTTACGACAAGAACGGCAGATTACTGCTCAAACTCGAAGGAAATTTGAGTGCCTTAGAAACCGTGGATTATTTCGGGATAGCATGCCGATTCCTTGAAATATTTCTATAAATAATTTGAGTAAACATGTGCGATTCCACGCTTGATTGACACGAAATGTTCAAAAAAAAGAATTAAAAAATGAAAAGAAAATTCAAAAATCTTTTCAAATTAATTTCTGATTTAACCAAGTACTCGTTTAGCTCCTGGGATTCGTCTTAGAACGAAATGACTTATCGCAAAACAAGCCAAGATCGTAATGAATACCACTATCACAAATTTTATCAGTGGAGAAACTTGAACTGCTATAAACAATAGTGAGATACTCACGAGTACTGGTGCGTGAACGAGATAAACCGCATACGCGTTAGAAGACATGGCTTTAGCAACATTGCCTTGCCGGTCGAATCTTTTACGAAATGAGGTTATCAAGCCAAAATTCATGCCGATACAAAAGATAGACTCCCATAGAGCAAAAGCGAGCGATTCCCAGTACCATCCACCCATCATTTTGGTAAGTTCTCCTTCTAACGCTCCCGCGGAGATTGCCACAACGGCTAGGAAAAGAATAGATAAGAAGGCAACCCATAACCACGCTTTTCCCTGCTTGTCTGAAATGGCATTGAACCAATTTCGCCTATAAGCCATAATACCTAAAATAAACATGATAATGTATTGCACGATATTAGCAAGCTGAATGTTTAAAAATTTGTACCCTGAAATAACAGGAGTAATCGTTCTAACGAGGAACGTGAATGTGCCCATTAGGACGATAATCGCTATCAACACCATATTATTTGGTGCTTTTTGCTCGATTTCTTTTTCAGCAGAGTTCCCGTAAACTTGACGCCACGAGCAATAAAGCGTTGTAAAAATCAACAACATTAATATAAACCATAACGGACCGTTTCCTCCAAAAAAGTCCACCATTCCTTCAAACGAGAGAAAGTAACTCGCGTAGAACTCAAAAAAAGTCGTTCTAGATGCGTGATGCAGGAAATACATCATAATAGGATTAACAATCGTAATATATATTATCAAGGGAATTCCCAAACGAACGAATCGATCTTTAAGGTATTTTTTTGCTCCCTTGCGACGATAACTCCCGGGTACAAAATACGCACTAATGAAAAAGAACAATCCCATGAAAAAACCCTGATTTAAAGCCCCTAACACCGTGAATAGAATAGTTGATACTTCGTCGCTACTTGGATCTGAAAGGTACCACCCTCCAATCGCATTGTAGGTAATAAATGCGTGATGCATTATCACGAGAATGGTAAGCAAGACCTTCAAATTATCGAGATACAGCTCGCGTTTTTGCGGCGTTTCTTCGACAAACATCTCTTTAGCGTCTTGTAACATTTTTTAAACCTTTTAAGAATATTTCCCAAGAAAATTCTTGTTCTTAACTTATTGTATAATATAAATATATTTTAAATAAGCGTAGACCAATAATTGAGACCCTTGAGGCAGTCTATTTCAATTTTTAAGTTTAAAGAGAGGGGCATATACATAAATGTCTAAAATGCAAAAATTTAGTCCTTGTGGATTTAAAAGCACTTAGGGGATAGAGAGGTTCAAAAGACAAAAATTTGTTGAGAAAGATGAAAAATAAAAAAATTGTTTCTGGAATAATAATCTTAAGTATAGTTGGGATAAGCGTGGTTGCAGGTATCCTTACATTCTTGTTGTTACCACTTACAAGTCCCGAAATAATTCTTGAAACGGATAAAGATGCTCCTACGGTGATTATAACGAGCCTTGACAACAATACTAGTTATATAGGCTCTAAGCATATTGTTAACATCTCGGTCTCAGATGATTCTAGCGTGGATACCATTTGGTTTGATTGGAACGGTACAAATACAATTTATACAACACCAACACATGTTGTTTTCAATGATGGTCCCATAACATTACACGCTTGGGCTAACGACTCGGCGGGGAATATTGGATCAAATATAGTTTCCTTTGTTATCAAGAAAGCCTTTTTGTCGAAATGGAACACGACAAAAACCTGCGAAGGTTCGAGCGATGCAAATCAAGTGCGCTTACCACTGATTCCATCAGGAATGTACGATTTCGATGTATATTGGGGCGACGGAAATAATAACACCATCATTCAATGGGATCAACCAGAAGCCTGCCATAATTATACATCATCAGGAATTTATGATATAACCATTTTTGGTACAATTATTGGATGGTCCTTTAAAGAGGGTGGGGATAGATTAAAATTGCTTGAGATTAAAGAATGGGGTCCATTGCGCTTGGGAAATAATGGTTATTATTTTTATTGGTGCTCAAATCTTGAAATTGATGCGTGCGATGTTCTTGATTTGACGGGAACTACAACCTTAGAAGGTGCGTTTAAATATTGTGAATTCGAAAAAATTAGAAGATTAAACCAGTGGGATACATCGGAAGTAAAAAACATGTACGGCATATTTGATTATTGTTTATCATTTAACCAAGACATTGGAGATTGGGATGTGTCGAGCGTGACAAACATGAGTTGTATGTTTTGGAGTTGTTTATCATTCAACCAAGACATTGGAGAATGGGACGTCTCGAATGTAATCGACATGAGCTTGATGTTTTTTCTTGCAGACTCATTCAATCAAGACATTGGAGATTGGGACGTGTCGAGCGTGACAAACATGAATGGAATGTTTGGTGGTGCAGACTCATTCAATCAAGACATTGGAGATTGGGACGTCTCGAGCGTGACTAACATGAATGGAATGTTTGGTGGTGCAGACTCATTCAATCAAGACATTGGAGATTGGGATGTTTCGAACGTAAAAGTAATGAGTGGAATGTTCGATGGAGCTTCAAATTTTAATCAGGACATAAGTAGATGGAATGTAAAAAGTGTTACTAGCATGAGATTAATGTTTAATGAAGCCTACTCTTTTGATCAGGATATTGGAAGCTGGAATATATCGAGCGTAACGGATATGCGTTGGATGTTTTCGGCTATAACATTATCTATAGCAAATTACGATAGCCTTCTAATTGGATGGGCCGATCTATCTCCTAACTTACAATCAGGAGTAATATTTAACGTTGGATACTCCATCCATTCGTCGAAAGCGGTAGTTTTAAACGCAAAAGCCATACTAATAGGAACACATTCATGGACCATCTACGATGGCATGCCTTAAGTAAAATAAGTTTTTTTTTTTATTTTTTCCAGTCTAAAAAAGATCCATTATTGTTCTAATTTTTTTTTCCCTTTTTTATAATCATTATTATCATTACAATCAGAATTCACATTTCATAGAACCTTCAACGCGAAATAAGACCTTTTTAAAATCAAAAATCGTAAAGTTTTTTATTTTTATGACATAGAGATCTTTAAATAGAAAAAATAAAAATTTACAAAAACAAGTTTAGAGTGAACGAAAATATGGCACAATTAGGCGGTCAACCCATCTTCATTATGAAGGAAGGAACCGAAAGAACCCGTGGCAAGGACGCCATGGAAAATAACATCGCTGCCGCAAAAGTCATCGCAGAAGCCGTCAGAACGTCCCTCGGACCACGAGGGATGGACAAGATGCTCGTCGACCAGTTCGGAGACGTTGTCATTACAAACGACGGCGCAACAATCCTGAAAGAAATCGACGTCCAGCATCCAGCAGCTAAGATGATGGTAGAAGTGGCCAAGACGCAAGACTCCGAAGTTGGCGACGGAACCACCACATCGGTCATCCTGGCTGGAGAACTGCTCAAGAGAGCCGAAAAGCTCCTCCAGCAAAAGATCCACCCAACCGTCATTACGGAAGGGTTCAGGAAAGCGGCTGATAAGGCAGTCGAGATCCTCGACGCAATGTCCATCAAGTCGGGCATTGAAGACAAGAAAGGTCTCAAGGACGCCGCAAGGACGTGCATGTCCTCGAAGATAGTCGTCGAGTCCAAGGACAAGCTCGCAGACATTTGCATCGAAGCCATCGAAGCCGTTGCTGAAAAGGACGAAAACGGAAAATGGGTTGCAGATATAGATAAAATTCAAATACAGAAGAAACAAGGAGACATGATTGACGATACCAGCCTCATCAAGGGTATCATCCTCGATAAAGAAGTCGTCGCTCCGGGCATGCCCAAGAGCATCAAGGACGCCAAGATCTTGCTCACCCAATCGGCGATCGAGATCGAAAAGACCGAGTTCGACGCCAAGCTCCAGATTACCAGCCCCGAGCAGATCCAACAATTCTTGGACGAAGAAGAAAAGATGCTTCGGGACATGGTTGAAAAGATAATAAATTCCGGCGCTAACGTGGTCATCTGCCAGAAGGGCATTGATGACATGGCCCAGCACGTCCTCTCTCGAGCGGGCGTCATGGCAGTAAGGAGGGTTAAAAAGTCGGACCTCGAGAAGCTTTCGAAGGCCACCGGCGGAATGATCCTTACGAACTTGGACGACGCAAAACCCGAGAATTTAGGATACGCAGGACTCGTTGAAGAAAGGAAGGTCATGAACGACGCTTGGGTGTTCATTGAAGAATGCAAGAACCCAAAATCGGTCGTCATTCTCATTCGTGGAGGTACCGAGCTCGTCATTGACGAGGTGGATCGGGCCTTACACGACGCTCTCTGCGTGATCAGGGATGTGGTGGAAGACGAGAAGATCGTGGGCGGTGGTGGTGCTCCCGAATTGGAGACGGCCATTCAGCTCAGGGATTTTGCCTCCACGTTAGGCGGTCGTGAACAGTTAGCGGTCGAAGTGTTCGCTGACTCCTTGGATATCATCCCAAAAACGCTTGTCGAGAACGCTGGTTTGGACCAGATCGATGTGCTCATGAAGTTGCGAGCGTCGCACCAGAAGGGAAACAAGTTCGCAGGACACGACCTCGAGTCGGGAGATGTCATCGATAACATGATGGAAGTTGGCGTGGTTGAGCCGACGTCCGTCAAGATTCAAGCCATCAAGAGTTCCACCGAGGCAACTTCCATGATCTTGCGCATCGACGATGTAATCGCGGGAGTTAAATCCGCAGGACCTCCGGGAGGAATGCCACCTGGCGGTATGGGCGGTATGGGGGGCATGCCACCAATGGGAGGCATGGGAATGCCGCCCGGAATGATGTAATTTCTTTAATTTATTTTATTTTTTCTTTATTTATTAGACTTTATTATTTTTTTCAAGAGATCCCTATTCTGACACATTATTTCACTGCATTTGATTCCTTTAACAAATTTTTTTTTTCGTAGTTTAATAGGTTATTTTTTAACTGATCTATCAAAGATTCTCAAGAATATGAAAAATTCTGATGATGAAAACTCCAAATTTGGAGGAGAACATTATGGTTACATCTACAGGATCACAAATGAAATAAATAAAAAAGTTTACATAGGAAAGGTTGAATGTAAACGATTTGGAGAAAAGGATCCCGTGGAAGG